>CAZOWU010000162.1:0-5342 GCA_964583735.1 uncultured Halobacteriales archaeon
CCCTCGGTCTCGGCACGGATCGCTTCCTGGACCCGCTCCGGGACCCACTCGTCGCCAGTCGGGGACCCGGGGTCACCCGGCCGCCGGGCGCCGTCCCCGCCGTCCGTCGCCGGTGTCCGCGCGGGCGTTCCCGCGAAGGTGTCGCTACGGAAGTCCGCCGGCAGGTACCGCTCGTAGACCGGCAGCCGCTCGCGCAGTGGGACGTCGGCGCCGTCGGCGATGTCGCGCAGGACGTCGAGCCCCGGCCAGGCGTAGTCGGGGTTGATGTGGTCGTCCGTGACGGGCGACACGCCCCCGAGGTCGTCGATCCCGCAATCCACGACCTCGCCGGCGGGTGCGAGGTTTGGCGGGACCTGCAGCGACACGGTCTCGGGCAGGGCCGCCCGCGCCATCGCCACCGCCCGGCGGAGCGTCTCCAGGTCGGGGGTCGGCCCCTGCCAGCGCTCGTTCTCGGCGACCGGCTGGACGATCACCTCCTGGATGTGGCCGTAGCGCTCGTGCAGCTCGCGGATGGCCAGCAGGCTCCGGGCGCGGTCTGCCCACTCCTCGCCGATGCCGACCAGGATGCCCGTGGTGAAGGGGACACCCAGCTCTCCGGCGGTGCGGATAGTCGCCAGGCGCTGGCCCGGCGACTTCGCGCGCGGGCCGCCGTGGGCCTGGACCTCCGCGGTGGTCTCGAGCATCACGCCCATCGAGGCGTTGCGGTCGGCGACGGTGGCCATCTGCGCGCGGGTCTGGTCGCCGGGGTTGGCGTGGGGAAGCAGCCCCTCCTCCAAGGCAATCTCGCAGGCCCGGCGGAGGTACTCGTGGATAGAGTCGAACCCCCACGATTCGAGCTGGTCGTGGATCCGAGTGTAGCGGTCGTCGGGGTCGTCGCCAAAGGTGAACAGGGCCTCCGTGCAGCCGGCGTCGGCACCGTTCCGGACGACCTCGCGGACCTCCTCCGGGCTCATCAACTCGGCCTGGCCCGGCGGGTCGTAGTAGGTGCAGTAGGTGCAGGTGTACCGGCAGGCTGTCGTCAACGGGATGAACACGTTCCGACAGAAGGAGAGGTGGTCGGCCGGCTCGACGTCCGCAGGTCGGACCGCGAGCAGCTCCGACACCGCCGACTCGGAGCCGGGAAGCGAGAGGTCGACGTCGTAGGCCTCGGCGTCCGGGATCACGCCTCCGGATCCGAGCCCGAGGGTCAAAACCGTTCGGGAGCCCCCCATCCCGCGCACCTTCCTAGCGGGAGACCCGCGCGCTTGGAGGTGGGCTCGGCTCCCCGAGGCGGCCTACCCGCTGCGCTCTGTCGTCACCCGGCCGTCCTCGGCCGAGACGACAAAGCCGGCCTCGCGGAGCCACGCCGCTGCCTCGCCCCGGGAGTGCAACAGGACTTCCGCCAGGTCCGCAGGGTCGTCGACGTCGAGTGCGAGTCGGAAGGAGTCGACCGTCCGCACCTCCGCCCCGACGTCGGTGGCGGCCTCGCAGTGGTCGCGGTAGGAGACGCCGTGGTAGTCGACCCGGAAGTCGGGGTGGCGCGCGAGCAGTGCGTTGGTCCCGCCGCCCAGCCCGGGGGCGACCACCACGTCGGCCGCCACGTCCTGGGCAGCCCCGCTGGCTGTCTCGGCCTCCTGCGGTACGGGCGCGAGCAGCCGGGCCACGGCGTCCGGCGTCGCCAGCGGGAGGTCGGCCATCACGACCGCGACGGGGCCGTCGCTGGCCGCGAGGACGTCGTTGACGGCAGGCGAAAGCGGCCGGTCGTCGACGGTGCTGTCGGCGTCGACGTCGACCGGCGCGGTTGCCAGTACCTCGGGGTCACAGCCGGCGCCGCGCAGGGCCCCGAGCACGTCCACGAGCATCGCCTCGGCGAAGGCACGGCGCTCGTCAGCGTCGAGGGCGGGCTCGAGGCGGGTGTTCGGGTCGCGGGCGTCGAACGGGACGACGACGCGCATCTACCGGTCGCCGGACCCCTGCTGTGAGCACCAGCCGGCGCCCGCGGCCGGGACCGGACCCACCGGAGGGTGTGTCACCCGTTCAAAAGAGGGGGTCGAGTTCATCCTCCTCGTCCTCGACCAGCGTCTCGAGGTTGTCCTCGCTCTCCTGGCGGATCTCGTCGATGTTGTCCTGGGCCTCGATGGCTACCTGCTGGAGCTCCTTGATCCGCGGGACGTTGTGGACGCCCGACAGCAACACGGCGGCGGCGACGCTGGGCTCGTTTAGTGGGTAGTCCCCGCCCCGGACCTCCATGCTGCCGGTCTGCTCTTCCAGCCACTTGCGCCCGCGCTCGATGCCCTTGCGGTTGAGGTACTTTGGCGGTCCCGAGAGGACCAGCAGCGCCCGCTCGGCGCCCTCGATCTCGCAGGGCAGGGTCAGCCGGCCGAGCGCGGCCTTCCGGACCAGCGAGGTGACCCGGTTCGTGGTGTTCGCGCTCTCGATCCCGTCGTCCTGCCCGTCACTCTTGAACCGCGAGAGCAACCCCCCGCCGGAGTTGCCCAACTCGACGGACTCGGTCGCGTAGCCCACCGTGGAAACGCCGCCCCCGCCCAGCGTGTTGATGATCTCCGAGGAGTCGACGACACTCTCGGCGACGTTGTCCCCGGCCTCGACCTCGCCAGCACCGAAGAGCACGCCGAACCGGCGGACGATCTCCTCATTTATCTCATCGTAGCCGCCCTTGACGGACTCGCCGGTCTTGCGCCAGGCGTCGTTGTCGAACACCAAGAGGTTGTCCACCTCGCGGACGAACGTCTGGAACGAGCGGGCGGCGTTGAGCGTGTAGATGCCGCCCTCGTCACCACCAGGGAGCACGCCCAGCCCGTAGACGGGCTCGGTGTAGATCCGCTTGAGGTGTTTCGCGACGACCGGCGACCCGCCCGAGCCGGTACCACCGCCCAGGCCGGCGACGATCAGGAACGCGTCGACCTCGTGGACCGGGATGTTGTCGATTGCTCCCTGGATCTCGTCGATGTCCTCCTCGGCGATCTCGGCGCCGAGCTCGTTGTCCGCGCCGACGCCGTGGCCCTTGACGCGTGCCTGTCCGATGAGTACACGGTTTTCCTGCGGGATCTGCTCGAGTCCCAGGAGGTCCGCCTTCGCCGTGTTTACCGCGACCGCCGAGCGGACGATCTGACTGCCCGTCCGCTGGTCGTACTCCAGGAATTTGTCGACAATTTTCCCGCCGGCCTGCCCAAAGCCGATCATCGCGAGTTTCATGTCTTAAGAAGGGAGTAATGGATTGGATGAATAAGTCTTTTGCCCACAAATCGAAATCGAAAATCGGGACTGGCGTCCAGGTTCGGTTTCGTGAGCCCGAAACCCGGGTGCGACGACCGAATGTAAGGTCGCCTTACCCCCCAACGCCGAGATACGACCCGAACGTGGTGAGGTCCTCGCGGCCGACTCCGAAGGCTTCGATGTCGTTGTCGTCGGTGGTGTTGTCGAACTTCAGGGAACGGTACTGGTCGCCGCCCATCGGGAAACCGGGGACGACCCCGAGCGTCTTCAGCCCGACGCCAGCAAGCCCCATCGGGAGCCCCACGATCCGGACTGACTTCCCCTCGCTCTCGTAGACCATCTCGGTGATCTCCCGGAGGGTGAGCACCTCCGGGCCGCCCAGTTCGTACACCTCGCCAGTGTGGCCTTCCTCGGTGGTGGCGTCGGCGACCATCCCCGCAAGGTCCGCCACCCAGATGGGCTGAAACCGGGTCTTCCGGCCACCGCCGGGAAGCGGGTACAGCGGGAGGCCGGGTGCGAACATTCCCTTCAGACGTTTGGTGAAGGAGACGAACTCGCCGCCCTCACCGAAGACCACGGAGGGTCGGAAAATGACCCGCTCCAGGTCCGACTCGCGGACGACCTGCTCCGCACTGCCCTTCGCGCGGATGTAGTGGGTATCGCCCTCGGGGTCCGCGCCGAGCGCCGACAGCTGGACCAATCGGTCGACGCCGTGTTCCTCGGCAGCCCGCACACAGTTCTCGGTCCCGCCACGGTGGACCTCGTCGTGGCGCTGGTTGCCGCCCTTGGGCTCGAACAGCGGCGAGAGCGCGACCAGATTCACGACGGTATCCTGCCCCTCGAAGTGTCCCTCGATAGAGTCGTAGGCCGTCACGTCGCCCATCGCCGTCTCCACGTCCGCCGGCAGCGCACCGGGGTCGGGGTCCCGGGAGAGTGCCGTCACCTCGTTTCCCCGTTCGACCAACTGTTCACACAGGTACCGCCCGATGAACCCGCTGCCGCCTGCCACCAGGATATCCATGTCCACGCCTCGGGGAGGCTGACAGGTAAAGCTAACCGACTTCCGTCGACGGCCGGTCCGGCTGCAACCAGGCCCTGCCCTGGCCAGCCCGTTCTCCAAGCCGTCGGGCCGCTCCCGAGAGCACACTAGCGGACGGCTGGGAGACCGACCGACTTACGTGTCGGCCCACCCAGAGGCGGGTATGCTCGTCACGCTGGAGGGGCTGGACGGCAGCGGGAAGACCTCCTGTATCGAGGCCCTCCAGAAGCACGACGCGGTCCCGACGGGGACCAGGTTCACCCGGGAGCCGACCGGCTCCTGGTACGGGGACGCAGTCCGGCGCTCGCTGGGCAACGATACCGCCGACCCGTTAGCGGAGCTGTTCCTCTACACTGCCGACCACGCTGCCCACCTGGCTGACACGGTCGGGCCGGCGCTGGCGCGGGGCGACCCGGTCGTTTCGGACCGCTACTCCGACTCGCGGTACGCCTACCAGGGCGCGACGCTGGCCGACCGGTTCGAGGACGCCCTCGCGTTCGTGCGGTCGGTCCACCAGCCCTGGACGCGGCCGCCGGACCTGACAGTCTATCTCGACGTCGACCCCGAAACCGCCGCCGAACGAGCCGGCGCGACCAACAAGTTCGAGACGGCCGACTACCTCGCCGACGTGCGCGAGAACTACGAACGGCTCATCGACGAGGAGCCCGGCCGCTTCGTCCGGGTCGACGCGACACGGCCACTGGAAACCGTCACCGAACGCGTTCTCGACGCCGTGGGCAGCGCACTCTGAAGAAAGGGGGGCTGGCGGCGAAAGAGAGCGCCTACCGCGAGCGGCGGGGCTGGCTGTCCCGCTCGCGGTACTGCTCGGGGAGGTCCACCTCGTCGGGCGCGGGCATCCAGAAGTAGTCAAAGGCGACCCCGACAGCCATCGGGAGGATGACCGTCAGGCCGAACACGGCCGCTGCGCTCCCGAGGTCCGGGCCGATGCCGAGGCTGCCGATGGCGAGCGTGAGCACGACCAGCAACACCGGGATGAGGAGGCCAGTGTAGACCGCGCTCCCCCACCCGGTTTTCAGCCGGACCCGGAAAAAGCGGGTCGCGAGTGCCGTCGCCGCCGTGTTCACCA
>CAZOWU010000163.1:0-5186 GCA_964583735.1 uncultured Halobacteriales archaeon
TCACGAAGGGACAGCCGGCAGTATGAGCCTCCCCCGGCGTCGCTACACTGGCGGCGCCCACCTCCGACCGTATCGGACTGTCCGCGGTCACTGGACGTGTCCGCCTGTGATCTGCGTGGCGGCGACCGAGGCGCCCGCGGCCGCAGGGTAGACGATGTTGTCGACGTGGTTGAGGTAGGCGTAGTCCTGTTCGCCGTCGGCACCGATCCGGAGGACCGTCGTGACCTCCGAGACGAGTTCGTGAGCGAGTTCACAGACAGCGAGGTTGGTATCGGTGTCGCTGGTGAGCCCAGCGACGACGTCGGCAATCGTCGGGTTGGCTTCCTTGAGCACCTCCACGTCCGACCCGTCGCCGACGATGACCCGACTCGTCGGGGGCATCGACAGTGTCTCCGCTTTCTCCTCGTCAGCCTCGATGATGGTGACGGTGTACCCCCGCTCCGAGACCTTAGCGGCCGTTCGCCGGCCGACCCGGCCGCCGCCCACGATGACCGCGTTCCGTGTGTTCTGGGCGCTCATACGCAGTAAAACGGTCTAGCACTCATAACACGTTACAGTAGAGCCTAAAATTACCGCATATCCGAAAGCGGCGTCGAAAAAGTGGAAGGGTGCTTCACGGAGCGGCAAACACCGGCTGTGTCCGTGGGCTTAGCGGTGGCCCGACACCTGGACGGGCTCGTACGGTTCCTCGAGGTACTCGATGTCCGACGCTGAGAGGTCGATCTCCAGGGCTTCGACCGCGTCTTCGAGGTGCTCGACACTGGTCGTACCGATGATCGGGGCGTCGACCCACTCCTTGTGCAACACCCAGGCGAGGGCGGTCTGTGCCATCGTGATCCCGTTCTGGGCGGCCAGTTCCTGGACCCGTTCGTTCACTTCGGGACCGCCGCCCTCCCGGTAGGGGTGTTCGTAGAGTCGCTGTTCGGTCTCGCCGCGGATAGTCGCGTCGACCTCCTCGTGAGGGCGGGTCAGGTAGCCCCGCGCCAGCGGGCTCCAGGGGATGACGCCGACGTTCTCCTGCTCACAGAGCGGCAGCATCTCGCGTTCCTCCTCGCGGTAGACGAGGTTGTAGTGGTTCTGCATCGTCATGAAGCGGTCAAGTCCGAGCCGGTCGCTGGTGTGTAAGGCGTCGGCGAACTGGTAGGCCCACATCGAAGAGGCCCCGAAGTAGCGGATCTTCTCGCGGCGAACCGCGTCGTCCAGCGCCGTCAGCGTCACATCGATGGGGGTGTCGTCGTCCCAGCGGTGGGGCTGGTAGAGGTCGATGGTGTCCATCCCCAGCCGCTCGCGGGAGCTGTCGAGTTCTTGCTCGATGGCCTTCCGGGAGAGCCCCCCGGAGTTGCGGTTGTCCTCGTCCATCCGGAAAAAGCCCTTCGTGGCGACGACCATCCGGTCGCGGTCGTACTCTCCGAGCACGTTCCCCAGCACCCGCTCGGACTCGCCGACCGAGTACATGTTGGCGGTGTCGAAGAAGTTGATGCCGAGGTCGATGGCGCGCTCGAGTATCGGCCTGCTCTCTTCCTCGTCGAGCACCCAGTCGCGCCACTCCGGGGAGCCAAAGCTCATACAGCCCAGGCAGATGCGGCTGACCTGCATCCCGGTATCGCCGAGAGTCGTGTACTCCATGGCCGCTCTGTCGGGTTCGGGGCTGAAAAGTGGCGGTGGTCGAACTCTCAGGACAGCGACTCGGCGTCGACCCGGTCGGCGTAGGCCCGGACGAAAACGGCCACGGCGACCGCGAGCGCGACGAAGCCGACCACGTGGGCGAGCGTGCCGGGCGAGGCGCTCCCGACGGCCAGTCGGGCGACGGTCGTGGCGGGGTGCTCGGGCAGTAGTGCCGCGACCACGAAGACGAGCAGGGCAACCACCGAGTAGAGGAGTTGAGCCTTGCGGCGGTCCCTGGTCACCAGCCCCAGTGCCAGCCCGAGGGCCACGAGAACGGTCGCGATGGCGGTCACCATCG
This sequence comes from uncultured Halobacteriales archaeon, assembly GCA_964583735.1. GTDB lineage: Archaea > Halobacteriota > Halobacteria > Halobacteriales > Haloarculaceae > Salinirussus. The sequence continues at coordinate 1,964 of CAZOWU010000163.1, forward strand.
CCAGCAGGGCCAGCGGGCTCCCGACGGCGGTTCCGTTGACTTCGAGCAGGAGCAGCCAGGCCCCGGCCTGGACTGGCGCGAGCGGTATCATCGCGGCGGCTTTCGCGTCCACGATGTCGGTCAGGGAGACGGGTGCGACCCGGAGCAACTCCAGCGTACCGCGTTCGAACTCCTCGGTGAGGGTGTCGACAGCCACCGAGCCGCTGATGAAGGGTGGCAGGAACAGCAACAGGGGGACGAGGACGGTGTAGGTGAACCCGAAGTAGGGGCTGGCGCCGGCTTCCCGGGGAAGGTCGAGCGGGCGGAACTGGAGGTGGTCGACCCGGTCGGCCCGCTCGTCGCGCTCGAGCTGGGTCAGGACCGACCGGAGCTGGCCGACCACGAGCGTCGTCTGCACGTTGCCGTCGGGGACGGTGGCCGTGACCGCGACCCTGCCGCCGTCCCCGGTGTCGGTGTACTCCCCGACGAGGACGGCGTCGAGCCGGCCACTCCGGAACTGCGAGCGGGCGGCGTCGGGGTCCGTGTACGTCGAAGGGACGACGCCGTCGACTTCGCTGGCGGCGGCGACGAGCTCCTCGCGGGCCTCGCCGCTGACCCCGACATCGACCCCGCCACCCTGGACGGAGCCGGGGTCGTACAGCGAGGTGAGGCCAACGACCAGAAACGAGGAGAAAGCGGCGATGAACAGCTGGATCAGGAGTGCGAGAACGATCGTCTTCTCGCTGCGAAGCGAGGCCAGGTCCCGCCTTGCGATAGTCGCCCGCGGCGAGGAGAGCAGGTCAGACACCGCCGACCACCGTCCGGACGATAACGAGGTTGTACGCGAGGTGGACTGCAATGGCGACCACGACTGCGGCGACGTATGCCCGGCGGGTCCGGCTCGCGCCCACCGCCGAGATGGCCGCGGTCACAACGTGCAACAGGAGCGGGAGCGCGAGCGAGGCGACGAGCAACACGAGCGGGTCGGCCCCCTGGACCAGGCCGGTCTGCAGCGCCGCCTCGCCGGTCGGAACCGCGTCGAGGCCGACCGTCTGCGCGATGGCCATCAGCTTCTCCGCCAGGAAGAAGCCGACGCCGCTGATGGCACCCACCACCAGGCCAGTCCGCGCGGTCCGCTCGAAGCGGCTGTGCTCGAAGCTGGCGTAGACGTGGAGACTCTTGGCCACCTCCTCGATGACCGCGACGGCAACGAGCACGAGCGGGATGGACAGTTCGCCGAGCGCGAACAGGAAGGCGACCGCCAGCAGTTCGAGGACGAAGACGAACGGGATGAGGAGGGCGGTCACTGCGCCGACGTGCCAGCGCTTGCGAACCGGGCCGGCGAGCGCGTCGAGTACCTTCAGCGGGACAGACCGCTGGGCGAACAGGTCCTCCTCGCGGTACAGTCCTGCGCCGAGCCCGAACAGGACGGTCGCGGTCAGGAGGGGTGGAAGCGTCGAGAACGCGAAGTCGGCGAGCAGAATTGACTGGCCTTGGAGGTCCCGGACCACGAGCGTCAACGGCGAGATGAGCGCGACCGGACCAGCGTTCGTGAAGATAGCGGGAACAAAAGCGTAGCTGGTCAGCGTGACTGTGATCGTGACGGTGAGGAAGGTGAGTTCTTTGAACGACCGGGCGAACATCGCCCCGAGGAACGTCGCCGCGAGAAAGAGCAACACGAGCGGAGTGACGGCGAGTACCGAGACGACCCCACCGAGCGAGCCCGTCGCCAGATACGTGAGACCGACTGCGATTGCCGCCTCGAGGGCCATCGCCCCCAGGAAGTAGGGCAGGGTCTTGCCAGCAATGATATCCAGCCGCGTCACCGGGGAGACGAGCAACAGCTCCCCGCGGCGGTTGAGCCGCTCGGAGAGAAACGTCGAGCCGTAGGCCTGGATCAGGAAGTTCAGCGGGACAACGAAGATGAAGGCGAGCACGAGCGACTCGAAGGGGAACGGGGGCGCCAGGCTCGACGGGTTGGTCGTCGAACTGCTGCCCGACCCGAGGGTCCCGAGGACGCCCCCAGCACCGCCCGCGCCGGCCGCACCGCTCCCGCCCGAGTCGCTCCCGACCGTCCCGCTCTCGGAGCCAGGGCCCCCTGCACCACTGTCGGCGTCGCCACCGGCACCGCCGTCGCTCCCGCCGACGCTACCGCCGCCGGTATCGCCCTCAGTGTTACCGCCGCCCCCGCCCGCCGTGGCTACCCCGCCGCCCGACCGGCTCTCGTACTCGAGCGTGACCGAGACCGGGAACGCAGCGCTTTCGTTCTCACCCTCGCGTCGCAACTGCGCGTCGTTGTACGCCGCCACGGCGGACCGGAACTCCGCGGCCGCCGCTCGCCCCTTCGCGTCGGGAGCGGCGCGGATCTCCCCGCCGTCGGTTCCGGTCACTAGCAGGTCGATATCCCCCTCAGGGAGGGCGTCGGGGGCAGGGTCGCGGACGGCGAAGGTGTCGTCGCCGGCCGCCACCGGGTGGTAGGGGCTGTCGGCGGCGACCCCGACGCGGTAGATACCCCGGTCGACCGCGACGCCGCTGCCGGCGATGGCTGGCGCGAGCACACCCAGGAGGAGCAGCGCACCGACCGCGACGGCGAGGGTCCGGCGGTCGACCCCGCCAGCGTTCTTCGTCACCTCCCAGCGGGCGATACGCAACAGCTTGCGCGGGTGCATCAGCCCTCCTCGCTCCCTGGCTCCGACGGCACGCGGTCGGTTCGGGAGGGACCCTCGTCACGGTCGGCGGCGTGGCCACCGGGGTCGGCCGGGTCACCGGTGCCGGGGCCGGTGTCGACGCTGGTGCCGTCGCCAGTGTCGGTGGTCGCGTCGGCGCCGTTCTCGGCGACGTTGAGAAAGACCTCCTCGAGACTGGACTCCTCCGTCCGGATATCCTCGACGCGCCCGCCGGCGGCCTCGGCAGCCTCGCGGACGGCGTCGACAGCGTCCATGCTCCCGACCACGCGCCGGTAGCGGCCGTTCTCCCGCACGCTCTCGGGCACCTCGACGCTCGTGTAGACGTGGTATCTGGTCTCGCCGTGCTCGGCCTGGAGCTGTGCGAGGTCGCCACGGGCGACGATCTCCCCCTCGTTCATGATCGCCACGCGGTCGCAGATCGACTCGACGTGAAAGAGGTTGTGCGCCGAGAAGACGACCGTCTTCCCCTCCACGGCGAGCTGTTCGGTGAACTCGATGATGTAGTTGGTCGTCAGGGGGTCCAGCCCGCTCGCGGGCTCGTCGTAGACCAGCACGTC
>CAZOWU010000164.1:0-5055 GCA_964583735.1 uncultured Halobacteriales archaeon
GAGACGGACCGGGGCCGTCACGGACCCGTTCCGGGGATGCGAGACGGCTTCACTGGCCAGCGGCCGGCTACGAGTCACCCACCGGGCTCGGAACTCTGTGCCGGCCCCGGGCCGACAGACGGTGCCCGTCCCAGACGGCGACCGGATGGAAGACCACGACACGTCGGTATCCGAGCCGGGGTCGTGGCTGGTGTGCGCCGGGGCTTTTTGTTGGCCGCGGTCGCAGGTGAGCGCATGGAGTTCGACCACGCCGGCGTCGCCACCGACGACGCCGACGGCCTGGCTGGCCTGTACACCGACCTGCTGGACTGTGACCGCGTCCACGACGAACACTTCGACGGGATGGAGGTCGTCTTCCTCGACGTGGGCGGTGGCTATCTCGAACTGCTCGAACCACTCGATGACGGGGCGATCGCCTCGTATCTCGAGGACAACGGCCCGGGCATCCACCACGTCGCGCTGGAAACCGACGACATCGAGGCTGCCCTCGACCGGGCCCGCGCACACGACGTGCGTCTCGTCGACGAGGAGCCCAGACCCGGCGCGTGGGGTCACGAGGTCGCCTTCCTCCACCCGGAGGACACTGGTGGCATCCTCGTGGAGTTCGTCCAGCACTGACCCCGCCGGCCCCGGCGACGCGAGCTACAGCGGGACGTTTCCGTGGTCTTTCGGAACCGTCTGTTCGTTCTTTCGCCGGAACACATCGAGGTCGTCGACCAGCCGGCGACGCGTCTCCGCCGGCCGAATGACGTCGTCGATGTAGCCCCGCTTGGCAGGGCCGTACGGGTTCGCGAACTCCTCGCGGTACTCCTCGACCAGTTCCTCTCGGAGGCCTTCGGGGTCGTCGGACTGGGCGAGTTCGTCGCGGTACAGAATGTTGACGGCACCCCGGGGGCCCATCACGGCCATCTCCGTCTCCGGCCAGGCGTAGTTGATATCGGCGCCGAGGTATTTCGACCCCATGACGATGTAACTCCCGCCGTAGGCCTTCCGCGTGACGACGGTCAGTAGCGGGACCGTCGCCTCGGCGTAGGCGTAGATGAGCTTCGCGCCGTGACGGATGATACCGTTGTGTTCCTGGCTGGTCCCCGGCATGAACCCCGGGACGTCTACGAGCGTCAGGATCGGGAGATTGAACGCGTCACAGAAACGGACGAACCGCCCCCCCTTCTGGCTGGCCTGGATGTCGAGCGTGCCGGCGTTGACTCGGGGTTGGTTGGCAACGACGCCGACTGGTCGCCCGTCCAGCCGGGCGAATCCGACGACGAGGTTGCGTGCGAACGACTCGTGAACCTCGAAGAAGCTGTCACGGTCCACCAGTTCCTCGACGACGTCGACGGCGTCGTAGGGCTTGCGTGGCTCGCTCGGGACGATATCGGCGAGGGCGTCGCTGGGACGGCTCGGGTCGTCGCGGCTGCGAACCGTTGGCGGGTCGGTGAGATGGTTCGGGGGGAGATACCCCAGGAGACCGCGCACGTCGTCGAGCGCCGCCTCTTCGGTGTCCGCGGCGGCGTGGGCAACGCCGCTCCTCGTGGCGTGGACCTTCGCCCCACCCAGTTCCTCCTTTGTGACCTGCTCGCCGGTGACGGTCTCGATGACGTCCGGACCGGTGATCATCATGTAGGAGGTGTCGGAAACCATGAAGGTGAAGTCGGTCAGCGCCGGCGAGTAGGTCGCCCCACCGGCGCAGGGGCCCGTGATGACCGACACCTGTGGGATCACTCCAGAGGCCCGGACGTTCTGCCGGAAGATCCGTGCGAACCCGGCGAGCGAGTCCACCCCTTCCTGGATCCGTGCGCCACCGGAGTCCCAGATGCCGACTACCGGCGCCCCGTTCTCGATGGCCATCTCCGTTACCGTACAGATCTTGTCGGCCACAGTTTCGCCGACCGACCCGCCCAACACTGTGAAATCCAACGCGTAGACGAACACCTTCCGGCCATTCACCTCGCCGTACCCCGTCACCACGGCATCGCCGGCAACCCGGTTCTCGTCGAGGCCGAACTCGTCGTGCTGGTGTTCGACGAACGGACCGACCTCCCGGAACGTCCCCTCGTCGAGAACGTAGTTGAGCCGTTCGCGAGCGGTGAGCTTCCCCTTGTCGTGCTGGGACTCGATGCGGTCCTCGCCACCCCCCCGCAGCGCCTCCCGGCGTCGCCGCGCGAGTTCGTCTTCGGGGTCCTCGCCCATCCAGGCCTCCGGCCGCCGGCTGTCGTCGGTCGTCATTCGTCTCCCTCCAGGGCGGCCGGTCCGTACGCACGGGCGGCGGCCGGCACCGACACCGGTCTCCGTGCCCGCCCGCGTGTCGGGCCGGCTGTGGGGGTGTTGGTGGTCGGGTCCGATGCGCCTGCGCCAGATGTCTGTATCGCCTCTCTCATCTGTCGGATGTCCGCTGTTGTTCGACCAGCCTGACTCCCGGGCGGTGCGTTCCTAACGCGCCGCCTTCTGTCCGAGGAGCCAATATGCTACGGTAGTTGGCCGCGTCTCTCATAAACGTTCGTGGGGATTCGGCGAGCGCAACGGCTCACCACTCCCTGCAGAGCCGGCTCGCGACGGCCCAGGGGTCGGTCAGCGTCTCGTCCCCTGCTGGTGCCGGCTCGGCGCCGAACCCGCGTAGCCGGTTGCCCACGACCCAGTGGCGAGCCTCGCGGTCGTGTTCGGACTCGGAGAGCCGACCGCTCGCTGCGAGGTGGGCGTGAATGGCTGTCGCGACCGCATCGGCCTCAGCACCGGTCGCAGACGCGGGTATCCTGACGGTACCGACTGGATTGTCATCGAGCGAGGCCGAGCGACCGACCGCTCCCTTCTGGATGGCCACCGACTCCTCGGTCTCGCTCCCGCTGGCTCTGACGGTTCGCTCGTGGTAGTCCCTGTCATCCGTCATCGGTACGCCTCCAGCACGTCGTCGTAGACGGTCATGTACAGGTCCGCGACCTCCTCGCGGCTGGGCTTTCTGGGGTTGTTGTCCGGTGACCCGGACGCGATGGCGTCCGCCGCCATCTCCGGGACGACCCCGGCGTAGTCGTCCCGCTCGGGGACGGTCCCGAACTCGTCGAGGTAGCCGTACAGCGAGACATCAGCACAGAGCTCCCGGACCGCCGGGCCGGCAGCCCGCGCGGCTTCCCGCGTCGGTGTCGTCTCGTCCGCCCCGCCGAGCCGCCGGGCCAACTCCGCGTACCGCTCGGGTGCGCCCTGGACCGAGAACTCCATGACGTACGGCAGCAGGATGGCGTTGGCGAGGCCGTGGGGGACGTGTAGCTGTGCCCCGAACGGCCGGGCCATCCCGTGGACGAGCGCGACAGAGGAGTTGGTGAACGCCTGGCCGGCCTGGAACTGGCCGACCAGCGTCTGTTCGCGGGCTTCGATGTGGTCGCCGTTCGCCCAGGCGACCGGGAGCCAGCGGACGATCCGGTCGACCGCCGACCGGGCCAGCGTGTCCGACATCTCCCAGGCGTGGACCGAGACGAAGGCCTCGACCGCGTGTGTCAGCGCGTCGATACCGGTGAAGGCGGTGTGGCTCGGGGGGAGGCTCCGGACCAGTTCGGGGTCCTCGACGGCGACCGTCGGCACGCACGCCGTCGAGACGACCAGGAACTTCGTGCTGGTCGTCTCGTCGGTGATGACGATAGAGCGGGTCGCCTCGCTGCCGGTCCCAGCGGTGGTGTTTACCGCACACAGCGGCGGTATCTGCTCGGGGACAGCCTCGTAGCCAGCCCTGTCAGTAGCGTACTCGCGGATCTCGCCGCCGTTCGCCGCGACAACGCCGACGGCTTTGCCGGTGTCGATAGGTGACCCGCCGCCGAGCGTGACCAGACAGTCACAGTCTGCCTCCCGGTAGACCTCCAGGGCCGCCTCGACGTTCGCGACCGTCGGGTCCGGCCGAACGTCGTCGAAGACAGCCGTCTCGATGCCGGCGTCAGCGAGGCTGTCACGGACCCGCTGGCCGAAGCGGTCGAACACACCGGAGGTGGCGACGACCAGCGCCCGCGAGCCACGGTCGCACATCCGGTCGCCGACCGAGTCGACCGCGCCCGAACCGACGACCGTTTCGGCGGGCGAGACGAACCGCTCTGCCATCACCGCGCCTCCAGGTAGGGAGCGAACACCTCGTCGGGGTCGGGTTCCTCGGCGTCCTCGATCGGGCGAGTGACCGTCGTCGTCTGGTAGAACTGCTCGAAGGTGACGTTCTCGTCGAGCTGGTTACCACCCCACGTGCCGGCCCCTTCCGAGAGCGTCGAGCCCAGCCCGTTGGCGTAGTGGCCGCCGTTGCTGAACGAGTGGACCTGATTGATCAGCAGCCGGGCGACATCGACCTCCCGGCCGGCCTGGAGTGCCCGGTCCTGGTCGGTGGTGTGGAGACTGGCCGAGTGGCCCGCCCCCTCGTAGTCGAGGACCGCCTGGGTGAGCTCGAACGCCTCGTACACGTCCGGGACCTCGTAGACGTTGAGCACGGTCGTGATCTTCTCGCCACACAACGGGTACTCCGGGCCGGCCCCCTCCCCTTCGACCATCAGGAAGTCGGCTCCGCGGGCGGCCTCGTCGCCGATGCCGGCCAGGTCACACAGCTCGGCGGGCGTGCTCGCCAGCGCGTCGGCGTTGAGCGAGCCGTGTCCGTCCGGGAACAGCATCGTTTCGAGCTGCTCGCGCTGGTCGGCGTCGCACATATACCCGCCGGCGGCCTCCAGAGCGCCCAGCGTCTCGTCGTACACCTCGGAGACGATGGCGACGTTGCCCTCACTCGAGCAACTGGTAGAGTTGTCGAAGCTCTTGGAGGTGGCGACCCGGTTGGCGGCGGCCTCGATGTCGGCCGTCTCGTCGATGATACCGACCGGGTTTCCCTCGCCGACGCAGTAGTTGGGGGTGCCCGACTCCTGGCCGGACTGGACGTTGTCCGACGAGCCGGTGACCTGCAGGAGGTCACACTGGTCCATCAGTGCGTACGTTTTGGCCTTGCTGACCGGCGCCGGCACCATCTGGACGAGGTCTTTCGGAGCGCCGATCCGCTCGAACTCCTCGTGGACCCACTCGACGACCTGCTCGCAGACCGCCAGCCCA
>CAZOWU010000165.1:0-5031 GCA_964583735.1 uncultured Halobacteriales archaeon
CACTATCAGCGGGCCAACCTCTAAGGGACCGTCAGCGGAAGACCGACACCATGGAACTGCGCATTCTCGGCTCGGGTGGCAACTCCCCGGTTCCGATGCCGACCTGCCAGTGTGCGGTGTGTACGCAGGCCCGCGACGAGGGAGTTCCGTACGCCCGGGGTGGCAACTCGCTGTACCTGCCGGCCATCGAAGCGATGGTCGACGCCCCGGAGTTCACCTACTCCGCCCTGAACCGCGAGCGGGTCAGCAACCTCGAGTACATCCTGCTCACACACTGGCACCCCGACCACGTCAACGGCCTCCGCGTCCTGCAGTCCAGGGACGCGACGGCCTACGACAGTTTCGTCGAGGCGGTGATGGAGGGGGGGCCAACGATCGTCACGACGAGGGCGGTCTACGAGCGGACCCGCGAGGTCTTCGGACAACTCGAGCACTTTATCGACCGGATGGGCTTTGCGGACGTGCAGTTTCTCGACGAGGAGCCACTCCGGGTCGACGGCACGACGCTCCGGTCGGTCCCCTATGCACTGGAAGGCGGAGCGATAGACGCGACGGCATTCGTCGTCGAGGACGGCGACGTCACAGTACTGGTCGCCTCCGACGACGCGCGCCACCTGCCCGAGGGGGACCTGCCGTCCGACATCGACCTCGCCGTCTTCGAGTGTGGCCTGTTCGAGCACGGGCCCGACGGGGGGAAACTGTTCTCCGAAGCCGACTGGGACCTTCTCGGAAGCGAACTCACGCACACCGAGGTGATGGACCGCGTCGACCGGGTCGACCCCAAACGCGTGGTGTTGACCGAAATCGAACACCTCGCGTCCCGGAGCTACGACCACTTCCGGGCACTCGAATCGGAATCCGGCTACGAGAACGTCAGGTTCGCCTACGACGGGCTCGAACTCGAGGTGGACTGAGAGTGATTGCTGTGACTCGTTACCGCCGGGCGGTCACAGATCGGCCGAGTCGCCTCTCAAAACACCGATATTCTCACAGGATGCCGAAAATAATCACAGCAATCACTATGAGAGTGATTACTGCGAGTCTGTCGCCGTGACGGTCCGTCTCGGTGATGAGAGCCGCCGAGACGGGCGTCTTTCGACACCATCGATGGAACTATTCGCAGTAATCACTCTGACGCGGACCTGACGGCCGGCAAGAGTCGGATGGTCCGGGGGTCGCTCCGAATCGGACGACCCGGGGCGGTGGCTACGAGTCGGAGGGCCCGTCGCTGACGGTGACCTGGGCCGGCCGGAGCACCTTCCCACCCATCTCGTAGCCCGGGCGGTGGAGGTCGTTGACGGTCCCCTCGGGCTGGTCGGAATCGACGCGCATCAGCACCTCGTGGCGTGTCGGGTCGGTCTCCTCGCCGGGTTCGGGCTCGATGACCACGACGTTCTCCCGGTCGAATTCCTCGTCGAGCTGCTGGAGGGTGGACTCGACCCCGCTGCGGATGTCGACGTCTTCGTCCTGTTCGAGGGCCCGGGCGAGGTTGTCCCGCACGTCCAGCAGCCGTGTCACGAGGTCCTCGGTCGCGCGGGTTTGGACGTCTTCGATCTTCTGTTCCTGGCGTTTCTTGTAGTTCTGGAAGTCCGCTTGCTTTCGCGCGAGCCGGGACTCGAGGTCCTCGACCTCCGCCTCGCGCTCTTCGAGTCGCTTCTCTATATCCGCTACGGCGTCCCGGAGCCCGGCGAGTTCGGCGGCCACGTCCTCGGTGTCGCGCGCCTCGACCTGCTCGACCAGTTCCTCGTCGGGCTCGCCGACGATCTCCTCGGGAGATTCCTCGGCGTCGGCAGCCCCCACTGACCCGTCGGCGTCGTCGACCGCTTCCGCGGGCCCGCCCGCTGGGGTGTCGACGTCGTCATCGGGGGCGGGCCCATCGGCCCCGGATTCGCCCTCGGTGCCGCCGTCGGCCGCGTCCTGCTCGGTCATACCACTACGGAGCCGTCTCCCGAATAAAAAGGAAGCGACACGGGACGGGAGGGTGTCCTGCGCGGGCCAGCCTGTGGCGACACGCTCATGCCGGCGGCCCGCCCACCGAGTCGTGTGGACAGCGAGTTCGGCTTCGAACTGCAGGTCTGTGGGTGGGCCGAGCGCCACTGGCCCCCCGAGGGCAGCGACGGTCGGCCAGTCGTCGTCGCGCGCCAGCTGGGAACCGAGCGCCGCCGGTGGGACACTATTGTCCTCGTCTGCGACCCCGAGGGGCTGGCTGCCCGCAGTGCCTTCGGCCAGCGCCGCCTGGACTCGGACCTGTTGCACGCTGTCCGGCACGCGCCCGCCGAGTGGACCTGGTACCGGGAGGCCCTGCCCGACCCGGGCTACCCCTGGCGGTACGTCCGCGAGGCGGTTCACCGGGCTGCCGACCGGGGGGTGCTGGAGCGTCGCAAGCGCAACGGCCGGGTTCAGATCCGCCGGTTTCGGCCCTACCCCAACTGGGTCGACCGGATCGTCGCCATCGAGAACAAGCCGGACCTGAACGCCAGTGCGGCACGGGCACTCCGGCCACAGCTCCGCCACGACGTCGCACTCGCGCTGGCCGACGAGGTGTGGGTCGGGACCGCCGAGGCCGGCGGGCGCGTCGAGCCGGCGTTGCTCGAGGACATCCCCGTCGAGGCTGGCATCTTGACCGTCGCCCCGGGCGAGCGCGGCGCCGACGCTACACGCGTCGTCTGGCGGCCGCGCACCCTCCCGGTCGACGAGCCCGGGACGCGCATCCTCGAGAACCCGACCGGCGGGGACGTGGGACACGACGCCTCGGCGGCCCGGTTCGAGTACGCAGCCCCCAACTGGAAGGCCCGCAAGCGTCTCGAGGTCGCCGAGCGGGCCTACGAACGTGGCTGGCGCAGTTACGCCGACTCGATGCGCCCCGACTGCCGACACTTCGAACTCCGGCCCGAGCCGGACGTGGCCCGACCTTTCTGCACGGCCAAAGGCTGCCACCAGACCGCAAGCGAGTGCGCGGGCTCCTGTCCGGAGTTCGAGCCCGAACCGCCCGCATGGCGCCAGCGAGGCTGGCCCGTCGAGGGTGGCCCTGGCGCGGGCGTCAAACGGCTCCTACAGCGACAGCGCTCGCGTCGGCGACCGGGGACGGAGTGACACCTCGCGCGTGACCCGCTGGCGGAGCACAACGCTCATCAATAATCATCCCGATATCAGCCTATGCGTTCCGACTCCGAGACGCTCGTTCGGGAGATCATGTCGTCACCGGTCGAAACAATCAGCCAGAATGCGGCGGTCGCAGAGGCCGCGGTACGGATGCGCGAAGAGGGGATCAGCGCCTTGCTGGTGACGACGGCTCCACCCTCAATCGTGACGACGACTGACATGCTCGCGGTCGTGGCCGGCGGCGAGAGCGGTCTCGAGGTGGCTGTCGCGGACGTGATGACGGAATCCGTCGAGACTGTCCCCCCGGACCTCGAGGTCGAGCGGGCTGCTGAGATGATGAAGACGTACGGCATCAAGCACCTCCCCGTGGTCGACGACGACTACGTGGGGATCGTCTCTTCGACAGACATCACGGCCCTCCAGTCCTGACCCCGGGTCGCGACCCGGTCGGGCCCTACTCCCGCACTGCCAGATCCTCGCGGGGGAGCGCCAAGCGGAAGATTGGGACAGTCGTCCGCACTCGGTCGACAGCCCCGCGGTCTGCCAGCGTGTGCAGCGTGGACCGCACCTTCTCGACCGGCGGGTCCCGCCCGGTCTCCCGGAGGTCCTGCAACGTCGCGACGACGCTCTGTGGCTCCTCGTCGGGGCCGGGAAGCACGTCGAGGACGGCCGCCCCGAACGCGTCCGTATCGACGGTTCGGGGCCCTTCGAGGTCCTCGCCGGTGACCAGCGCCTCCGCCTCGGGCGTCGCGCAGATCAGCGAGTCGTCGTTGCGGTAGTAGTAGTCGCTCACCTCCGCCTCCAGGTAGCTGTGGACCTCGCTGCCGCTGTCCATCCCCCACGCCGCCTGGAGATCGGCGTTCTTGGTCGGCTGGCGCTCGACGATGTCGGCCAGCCGCTCCAGCGCTTCCTCCGAGAGGCTCATCGGTGTCGCGTTACGCCAGGGGGTACATCGGCGTTTGGATCCGCGAGCCCCGGGAGTGGCTGGATTCCAGTCATTCCGGTTCGTGACCGGTCAATCGCCGCGCAGTTCCCGTATGTGGTCGACCCGCTGTTGGACGAGGTCGGGCTTGCCGATGTCGTGGCGCATTCGCAGCCCCTCGTCGCCGGCGGCAGCGAGTGCCGCCTCCGCTTGCTCTTCGGCCTCGGTGATAGTGTCGGCGACGCCAACCACCGCGAAGGAGCGGGACGTAGTCGTGTAGATGCCGTCTTCGCGTTCGTCGACGCTGGCGTAGAACAGCAACGCGTCGCCGGCACTGTCTCGCGGCTCATCGCCGCTCGACTCCTCCGTGGCTCGCTCGCGGGCGGCGCGGGCCACGCTGTCTTTATCGATCGTCACCTTCGTTCCGCCCTGTGGGTCGGCCGGGTAGCCGTCCGGGACGGCGTACTTGCAGACCGTGGCGCTACGAGCGAACGTTAGCTGTGGCAGCGAGTCGCCCTCCCGGGCTGCGGTGAGCACGTCGAGGAAGCCAGTCTCGAGTACCGGGAGCGTGTTCATCGCCTCCGGGTCACCGAAGCGGGCGTTGAATTCCACCACCTTCACGCCCTCGGCAGTGAGCATGAACTGGCCGTACAGGACGCCCTTGTACCCGTCCAGCGCGTCGACGGTCGACTGGATGATGTCCACCGCATCGAGGTAGTCCTCTTCGTCGATGAAGGGGAGTTCGAGTGCGGCGTCGCTGTAGGAGCCCATCCCGCCGGTGTTGGGGCCCTCGTCACCCTCGTAAGCGCGTTTGTGGTCCTGGACGGCCGGGGTCACACGGACCGCACCGTTGGCGACGAAGGCCTGGACCGTGAACTCCTCGCCGACCAGCCGCTCCTCGATGACCCACTCCCCGTAGTCGCTGTCGCGCATGTACGCCACGGCCTCGTCTTTGGTGAGCTGGTCGCCGGTCACGCGGACGCCCTTGCCGCCGGTGAGGCCGGTCG
>CAZOWU010000166.1:0-4986 GCA_964583735.1 uncultured Halobacteriales archaeon
CGCTCAACGTCTCGACGCATGCCGACAGGGACGGCGACGAGTTCGTCCTGAACGGCCGGAAGGCGTGGATCACCTTCTCCGACATCGCCGACAACATGGTCCTCGTGACGCGCACGACCCCCCGCGAGGACGTCGACCGGCCGACCGACGGGATCACGCTGGTCGTCGTCGACATGGACGACCCCGGAATCGAGGTCTCGCCGATCGAGAAACACGCCATCAACTACTCCAACTCCTGTGAGGTGTTCATCGAGGACGTCCAGGTGCCCGCCGAGAACGTGCTGGGCGAGGTCGACAACGGCTGGCCCGCGCTGCTGGAGATGCTCAACCCCGAGCGGGTGGCCTTCGCCGCCGCCGCGACGGGGATCGGCAAACTCGCGGCGGAGACGGCCATCGACTACGCGGGCGAGCGAGAGGTGTTCGGCCAGCCGGTCGGCGCCCACCAGGGCGTCTCGTTCCCGGTAACGAAACCGTACGCTCGAATGGAGGCGGCCGTCCAGATGCGCAAGAAGGCGGAGTGGCTCTACGACCAGGGTGAGCCGTGTGGCTACGAGGCGAACGTGGCCAAGGCCACCGCGGTCGAGGCCGGCATCGAGACCGTCAAGCAGTCGATGCAGGCATTCGGCGGCTGGGGGTACGCGAAGGAGTACGACGTGGAGCGGTGGTGGCGCGAGGTCAACCTGACGCGGCTGGCCCCGGTCACCCAGCAGATGGCCTACAACCACATCAGCCAGGAGATCGGCTTCCCGAAGTCGTACTGAACACCGCCCCCCGACCGCCACGAACCACCGCTCACTCGATGCCGTGGTAGTTCAGGTACCCCAGCGTTACGAGTCGCCCGTAGAACGACTCCATGACGGGCGCGTAGGGCGGCGAGATATCGAGCAACTCCTCGCCGGCCCGCTCGACCGTCGCCTCGACGGAACCCGTCTCCTCGTACAGCGCCAGGACGCGGTCGTCCCAGCGCTGGAGTTCCTGTTCGGCAGTCTCGAAGAGTTCGTCGGGGTCGCGGGGCCAGGTGCCGAAGTGCGGGAAAACGACGTGTTCGGGGTCGTACCCGCGCAGGCAGTCGATGGCCCGCTCGATGGCCTCCACGTCGAAGTTCGGCAGCGTCCCCGGCGGGACCCACCGGTCGGCCCGCTCGAGGTACATCCCCAGACACTCCGCGGCGAAGAGCAGCCGGCGGTCGGGGTTCCAGACCGCCAGGTGGTCCGGCGAGTGCCCGGGCGCGTGGACCAGTTCGAGGGCGCCGCCGCCGGCCTCGACTGTCAGCCCCTCGTCCGGAACCCCGACGATGGTCTCTTTCGGAACCGGCCCCTGCTCGCCCATCAGTTCGAAGTGCTCGCCCATGGCCTCGCGGCTACTCTCCAGGAGTGCGGTTGGGTCAGCGAGGTGGGATGCGGTCATCTCGTGAATGTAGACGTCCAGGTCGGGGGCGGCCTCGACCAGGGCGCTGGCGGCGCCGCTGTGGTCGGCGTGGATGTGGGAGACAACGAGGTGTTCGAGGTCGGCGGGCTCGACACCACACTCGGCCATCCCCGCCATGATCGTGTCGGCGGTGGCGGCGGTGCCGGCGTCGACCAGCGCGGGCTCCTCGCCGTCGAAGAGGTAGACTGCGAGGCTCCCAGCGTCGAACAGCCCGGTGTCGATACAATAACTGTCGTCGGCGACCTCGAACGGGTCCATCGCCGTGGTCATGGGGCTTCCTACCGTCGGACGGACCGTGAATCTACCTTTCCTCGGCCGGGTCAGTACGGCCAGTCGCCCGTCACCTTCATCCCCTCGGCCAGGTCCTCGTCCTCGAGCTGGTCGGCGATGGCCGCCGGGTCGCGGTGCTCGATTTCCGTACTCCCGTCGGCGAGTTCGACCACGAGGTCGGCGACGAGGACCGCCTGCTCGCGGAGGTTTCTGGAGTCCAGCTTGTCCAGCGTGTCCGCGCGGGTGTGTCCCCAGCCCCGACCCTCCGAGCCGGTCTTGCTCATCACGTGGTAGCCGGGGACACCCCACTTGACGTAGGGCCAGTGGTCGCTGTGGGGGCCGAGTTCGGGTGTAGTCTCGACGGGGTGGTCGAAGCGCTCGCCGACGGTCTCGGCAGCCGTCTGGAGGGCGTCGAAGCCGTGAGTGTAGCACCGCAGCGTCCGGCCACGGACCACGCCGTCGTTGTTGACGATGGCCTTGATCCCGTCGTGGTTGCGGACGTCGGCGTCGTAGCCCGAGCCGACGAGCCCGACCTCCTCGGCGCCGTAACAGACACACGCCACCCGGGTGTCGAGGTCGTCCTCGCGGGCGGCGAGCGCGCGGGCGACCTCAACCACCAGCGCCGTCCCGGCGCCGTTGTCTCCGGCCCCCTCCGCGATGTCGTGGGCGTCGACGTGGCTGGTCAGCAGGACCACGTCGTCGGTCTCGGGCCCCAACTCGGCGTGGACGTTCTGGCTAGTCGCGTCGCCGATGTCGGCCTCGACCTCGACGGTCACCTCCTCGCCCTCGAACCGGCGGGCGAGCCGCGAGCCGACCTCCTTCGAGACGCCGACAGCCGGGATCTCGCCGATGGGAGCGTCCTCGGTCCCGACGCTGCCGGTCGGCGCGAGACAGCCCTCGACGTGGTTGCGAAAGACGAAGGCCGCGGCGCCGGCCTCGACGGCGTGGTAGTACTTCTCGCGGCGGTGGAGAAACCGGTCGTACCAGTCGGGAACGTTGCTCGCGGCCATCACGACCTTCCCGTCCAAATCACGGTCAAAATCGTCCGGGAGGCCGTGCCCCAGGTCGACGAACTCCCCTGTCACCGTCCCCGACGGGCTGCGGGGGAGTGCGATGCTCTCCTGGCTCGTCCCCCCGGCGTGGACCGCGGAGGAGCCGCGAGCCCACCCCTGGATGTCGAACGCCTCGAGGCGGGCGTTGCGCGCGCCGACCGCCGCCAGTGCGTCGCGGGTCGCTTCGGCAGCGCGGCGCTCACCCTCGCTTCCCGCCATCCGGGTGCCGGTGTCGACCAGCCGCTCCAGGTGGTCCCAGCCGGTCTCGCTCGTGAACGTCTCGCCGATCCAATCCATGCCACTCACTCGGGCACCGGCGACAAAAGAGTGGCGCGAAGCTGGCAGGCAGCGTCGCCGTCGGACCGCTCACGAGCGGGCGCGTAGCCACGGGACGACGGCTTCGGCCAGCCGGCGGTGGGCGGCGGCGTAGCGCAGTCCGCTTGGCGCGTCGCCGGGCTGGCCCCGGTAGCCGCCGAACTGGCTGTGGTTGAGCGGGAGCGTCCGCGTCGTGGCGTCCGCGGGGAGATTGGCGAGCGCCCCGCGGGAGGCCTCGTGGTTCAGGACGGTGTCGGCGCTGCCGGTCACGCTCAGCGCAGCAAGCCCCGTCTCGGATGTGTCCCGGTCACAGTAGGAGGCAAAGAGCACAACCCCGTCGACGCGGTCGGGGTTAGCCCGGGCGTACCGGCAGGCCATCACACCACCCAGCGAGTGTCCGCCGACGTACCAGGTGTCGACGTCCGGGTCCACATCCGGGTCGGGGCGGGTGACGTACCGGGCGGCCGCGTCGCCGTCCAGCACCGCGAGGTTCAGCGGTAGCTTCGGGACGACGACGGTCACGTTCGCGTCGGCAGCCAGCGGGGCCAGCGAGGCGAGGTAGGCGTCGGGGTGGACGCGCCCACCGGGGTAGAAGACCAGTCCAGCGGTCGAGTCCCCGCCAGCGGGTTCGAGGACGTAGGTCTCCCCCTCGGTGGTGACGGTCACGTCCGGGTTCGCCTCGACGGCCGCGATGCCGGCGTCGGTGCCCCGGAGCGGCGTCTCGAAGTAGACCAACACGAGCGCCAGGGCGACCACGCCGGCAGCGACGAGCCAGACGACCAGCCGCTTGCTCTGGCTCCGGAGGTGGCTGCGGTCCATGAGCGGCTGATTCGACCGACGGCGGAATAAACCCCACCGCGAACACGGACCAGGGCGGTCCCGACCCGGGCCGGGCGGTTACCCGGAGTGTTGGCGCCGCGGCGGGTACGACTGGGCGGTCCCTGTCGACTTGCGGGCGAGGACCCGCGCGCTCGCCCGGCGGCGGTCGTCGGGGCGTTCCTCGGTGGTCTCGTCGTAGTACAGCACCGTGAGGTCGAGACAGGCGTGCAGGAGTTCGTTGGCCCCGAAGCGGTAGCGGTCAGTGCCCGGCCCCGAGGGTGTCTCGTCGGTCGACCGGAGGTGGTGTTCGACGAAGAGGTAGCCGCCCGGGACGAGCGCCTCCTTGATATCTGGAAACCGGTCGACCGCGCGGTAGAAGCTAACGGTGACGGCGGCGTAGCGGCCGGTCGGGAACTCGTGGGACGGAATGTCTGTCTGGACCAGCGAGAGGCGGTCGGCGACGCTGCGCTCGCGGGCGGTTGCCCGGGTGACACGCAGCCCCTCCCGGGACTGGTCCAGCGCGTCGACCTCGTAGCCGGCCTCGGCGAGGAAAACCGCGTTCCTCCCGGTTCCGGTCGCCACGTCCATCGCCCGACCGTCGGGGAAGTCCTCGACGTACGCCCGGAGCAGGGGGGAGGGGTCGGGGTCCTGTGGATACTCGCCGCGGCGAAAGCGCTCGTCCCAGTTCATACCGGAGCCTGTAGCCCACGGGGGACAACGCTTTGGGCAGGAGTGGGTTGTTGCGGGTACTCCGGGCCGGCGACGGGGTCAGTCGTTGGAGGTGTCGGGGACGGGCGTGTCGACCGGCCGGGCGGCGTGAGCCCGGCGGGCGGTGACGGTGAAGGCAACAGTGGCGACGCCGATGAAGGCCGCAGCGAGCAGGAAGCCAGCAGTCGGGTCAAGGAAGTCGATGGTCACGCCGACGACGACAGGGCCGGCGATCTGGCCGACCTTCCAGGAGATCGACCGCAGCGACATCGCGCTCGCGACCGAGTCGTACTGTGAGCCCTCGTCGACGAACAGCGACATGCTCGCAGGCAGGCGGATCGAGTCGGCTACGCCGAGAAGCAGGTACGCGCCAAAGAGCGCGAAGAAGGCGCCA
>CAZOWU010000167.1:0-4914 GCA_964583735.1 uncultured Halobacteriales archaeon
GAAACACGCCTCCGGCGGTGCGTCGACGTGGACGGTCGCGGTGGCACTGGGCATAGCTGGGCCTACTACTGCCGTCGTGAAATGTCACACGCAGGCCCAGGCCCGCACGCGGGAGTGGGTCCGGCCCGCCTGGGCGGGTCCACCCGTGCGAGTCGGTCACGGGGGCGCGGCGAAGCGGGTCCTTTTTACGTTCGGACGGAAGAGTAATCGGCACAGTCTAGTGGCGGGACGTGGAAGCGTCACGGCATGACTGTCAGCGTACTCGTGCCGTCGTCCCTGACGCGGGAAGCCGAGGACAAACGCGAGGCGACTCGCAAACTCGGTTACGTGGCCCGTGCGGCCGCGGTCTTCCGTGTGGACCGGTTGACGGTCTTTCCGGACCCAGACGGGGAAGGAAGCCTGGACGGCGGGTTCGTCGAAACCGTGCTGCGGTACGCCGCGACGCCGCCGTACCTCCGAAAAGAGGTGTGGGGGACGCGGGACGAACTAGAGTACGCGGGCGTCCTGCCGCCGCTCCGTATCCCGACACGGACCGGCTCCGGATCCGAGGGTTCGGGGTCGTTAAGACAGGGAATCGTGACCGAGGTCGGTCCTGATGGGCGCGTGCGGGTCAATTGCGGACTGCAACACCCCATCTCTCTGCCCGTGCCCGCCGGACTAGCGGTCGGGCAGGGGGAGCGTGTCACCGTCAGGGTCTCTTCGCGAGAACCGGTCCGGGCGAAACTCGCCGACGAACCCACACCCGGGTTCGAGGTGAGCCGCGCGGGCCTCGCTCCGGCACTCGCACACGAGGACGCCGGGCTCGCCGTCGCTGCGTCGCGACACGGTGAGCACCTCCGGGTGTCCCGTCTCGACGAGCTCGTCGAGGGGATCCGGAAGGGAGGTGACCCCGAGCTGACGGTCGCCTTCGGCGCCCCCGAGCGCGGGTTGCCGGCCATCCTGGGTGTCGACCCGGAATCGGTCGGCGGAGAGGCCACGAGCGACGAGCACGGATTCGACCTCTGGCTGAATACGGTTCCAAACCAGAGAAGCAGTGTGGTTCGCACGGAGGAAGCCGTGTGGGCCACGCTCGCTACGCTGACCCTCACGAGATAAGCATGCCACAACCAAACCGACCACGCAAAGGCTCACTGGGCTTTGGTCCGCGTACGCGCGCGGCCAGCGAGACCCCCCGGTTCAACAGCTGGCCCGACGACGATGGCGGGCCGGGACTGCAGGGGTTTGCCGGCTACAAGGCCGGCATGAGTCACGTCGTGATGATAAACGACGAGCCCGACTCCCCGCGGGAGGGGATGGAGGAGACCGTCCCGGTGACGGTCGTCGAGACCCCCCCGATGCGGGTCGTCGCGCTGCGAGCCTACGAAGACACGCCGTACGGACAGCGTCCGCTGACGGAGGTCTGGACCGACGAGTTCCACCCGGAACTCGACCGCGCGCTGGACCTGCCGGAGGACTCGAACCCGGACGCTGCAGAGGAACAGATCTACGACGCACTCGCCGAGGGCCGGCTGGGTGACCTGCGTGCGGTGACGCACACGGTCCCCAGCGACCTGCCCGGCGTGCCAAAGAAACGCCCAGACGTCATGGAGAACCGCGTGGGTGGCGGCACCCTGGAGGACCGCCTGGAACACGGGCTGGAACTCCTCGGGGACCGCACCTACGACGTGACCGACGTCTTCCGCGCCGGCCAGTACGCCGACGCAGCGGGCGTCACGAAGGGCAAGGGCACCCAGGGTCCCGTCAAGCGCTGGGGCGTCCAGAAGCGCAAGGGGAAACACAAACGCCAGGGGTGGCAGCGCCGCATCGGCAACCTCGGGCCGTGGAACCCCTCCCGCGTGCGCTCGACGGTCCCCCAGCAGGGACAGATGGGCTACCACCAGCGGACCGAACTCAACAAGCGCATCCTCGACCTCGCGGAGGACGAGGAGGCGAGCGTCGACGGCGGCTTCGTCAACTACGGCGACGTCGACGGCGCCTACGCGCTGGTCAAGGGCTCGGTCCCGGGGCCGGAGAAGCGCCTGGTCCGCCTGCGACCGGCGGTGCGACCGAACGACCAGCCGCGCCTCGACCCCGAGGTGCGCTACGTCTCGACGGCATCGAACCAAGGCACATGAACACGACAGTACACGACCTGGACGGCGAGGAGGCGGGGGAGCTCGAACTCCCCGGGGTCTTCGAGACCCCCTACCGGCCGGACATGATCCGGCGGGCCGTCCTCGCCGCCCAGGCAAACCGGAAACAGGACTACGGCACAGACGAGTACGCCGGCCTGCGGACGCCCGCCGAGTCCTTCGGCAGCGGCCGCGGCCAGGCCCACGTCCCCCGCGAGGGTGGCAAGGCCCGGCGCGTGCCGCAGGCGGTCGGGGGTCGACGCGCCCACCCGCCCAAGACAGAGAAAGACCGGTCGCTTTCGATCAACGACAAGGAACGCCAGCAGGCGGTCCGGTCGGCCATCGCGGCCACCACGGACGCCGAGCTGGTCGCCGAGCGCGGCCACGAATTCGACGACGACCTCGCGCTCCCCGTGGTCGTCTCCGAGGACTTCGCGGACCTGCAGAAGACACAGGAGGCCGCCGGGACGCTCGAGGCGCTCGGCGTTCACGCCGACATCGACCGCGCCGAGGAGCGAACGGTCAAGAGCGGCCAGGGGTCGGCCCGCGGCCGGAAGTACCGCCGCCCGACGTCGGTGCTGGTCGTGACGACCGAAGAGCCCTCGCGGGCCGCCCGCAACCTCGCGGGCGCCGACGTCGCGACCGCCCGCGAGGTCAACGCGGAGGACCTCGCACCCGGGACTCACCCCGGCCGGCTGACGGTCTACACCGAAGCCGCGGCCCAGGAGGTGGGCGAGCGATGACGACCGTCGCACGCACAGCGCGCGACGACATCCTTGCTCTCACCCGGGGTGAGAGACGATGACAGTCAAGTACCCACACGTCACCGAGAAAGGCGTCGACAAGATGGACTTCCAGAACAAGATGCAGTTCATCGTCGAGCTCGACGCCACAAAGGCGGAGATTGCGACGGCAGTCGAGGACCGGTTCGACGTGACCGTCGAGGGTGTGACCACGCAGGTCACCCCAGATGCCGAGAAGAAGGCGGAGGTACAGCTCTCGGAGGCCGACGACGCACAGGAGATCGCCTCCAGGATCGGGGTGTTCTGAGATGGGACGACGCATTCAGGGCCAACGGCGCGGTCGCGGCTCGCCCACATTCCGGGCGCCGTCGCACCGCTACAAGGCCGACCTCTCGCACCCTACCGTCGAGGACACCGACGTCGTCTCGGGCACGGTCGTCGGCATCGAGCACGACCCCGCCCGGTCGGCGCCGGTCGCAGCCGTCGAGTTCGAGGACAGCGAGGGACAGCGTCCCTCGGGCAACCAGACGGAGTCCGGTGACGGCGACCGCCGCCTCGTGCTCGCACCCGAGGGGATCGGCGTCGGCGACCGGCTGCAGGTCGGCGTCTCGGCCAGCATCGAGCCGGGCAACACGCTCCCGCTGGCGGAGATCCCGGAGGGCGTGCCGGTCTGCAACGTCGAGGCAAACCCTGGCGACGGCGGGAAGTTCGCCCGCGCCTCGGGTGTCAACGCGACGCTGATGACACACGAGCGAACCGTCACCGTGGTTCAGCTGCCCAGCGACGAGGTCAAGCGCCTGGACCCGCAGTGTCGGGCGACAATCGGCGTGGTGGCCGGCGGCGGCCGCACGGAGAAGCCGATGGTCAAGGCCGGCAACAAGCATCACAAGATGAAAGCACGGGGCACGAAGTGGCCCAACGTCCGCGGCGTGGCGATGAACGCCGTCGACCACCCGTTCGGTGGCGGCGGCCGTCAGCACCCCGGACGGCCAAAGTCGGTCTCGCGAGACGCTGCCCCCGGCCGGAAGGTCGGGGATATCGCCTCGCGGCGGACCGGTCGCGGAGGTGACAACTAAATGAGTTCTGACTATCAGATCGGCCACGAGGGCGAGTTTACCTACCGTGGTCACACGCTCGAGGAGTTGCAGGACATGAGCGTCGAGGAAGTCGCGGAACTGCTGCCCGCACGGACGCGGCGAACCATCGAACGCGGCCTGTCCGTCGAGCACGAGAAACTGCTGGACGAAGCGCGCCAGGCCAGCCCCGACGAGACGGCCGACGACCCGGTTCGGACGCACCTGCGCGACATGCCGGTGCTGCCGGAGATGGTCGGGCTGACCTTCGCGGTCCACACGGGACAGAGCTTCGAGCGTGTCGAGGTCGAGCCGGAGATGGTCGGCCACTACCTCGGGGAGTTCCAGCTCACCCGGTCGCAGGTCGAGCACGGACAGGCCGGCATCGGAGCGACCCGCTCCTCGAAGTTCGTCCCCCTCAAATAAACCATGGGAATCAGCTACTCAGTCGACGCCGACCCGGCGACCACCGCGAAAGCGATGCTCCGGGAGCGGCAAATGAGCTTCAAGCACAGCAAGGCCCTGGCCCGGGAGATCAAGGGAAAGACCGCCGGCGGGGCGGTCGAGTACCTCGAGGCGGTCATCGACGAGGAACAGTCGGTCCCGTTCCGCCAGCACAACACCGGGGTCGGTCACCGAAACGACATCGACGGCTGGGACGCCGGCCGCTACCCCCAGAAGGCCAGCGAGGCCTTCCTCGACCTGCTGGAGAACGGCATCGGCAACGCCGAGCATCAGGGATTCGACGGCGAGTCGATGGAAATAATGCACGTCGCCGCCCACAAGGTCGGCGAGACACAGGGCCGGCGCCCCCGCGCAATGGGGCGAGCCAGTCCGTGGAACACCGACGAGGTGGACGTGGAACTCGTCCTCGAAGAACCGGAGGAGGGAGCATAATGGCCGACGAACAGCAGTTCATCGAGGACGGCCTCCAGCGCACCCAGATAGACGAGTTCTTCGCCGACGAACTCGGCCGGGCGGGCTACG
>CAZOWU010000168.1:0-4880 GCA_964583735.1 uncultured Halobacteriales archaeon
GCGCGAACTCGTCCAGTACCAGCAGGGCGGCGTCCCGAGCGACGTCGGCCACCACGGCGCGACCGCCGAGACGGTCGAGGGCCTCGGCCCCGGCGACGGGGACGGCGAGGAGGAAACCGACGACGGCTGGACCCCGCCGATCGTCGAGACCGTCGCCAACCGCGGCGAGGGCGTCGAGGACGTGCTGGCGGCCCTGTCCGACCACCGGATCCACCTCGAGGAATCGGGAGAAGGCGACGAACAGACCCGGACACGCTACGCGGAGGAGATCCGGACCCTGCTGCGCGAGGACCTGAACGACCTGCTCGCCGCCGAGGTCGACCGTCGCGGCGGACTCGACACGTACGTGGAGCAGGTCGTCGCCGGCGAGGCCGACCCCTACACCGTCGCCGACAAGCTCCTGGCACCCATCGCCGACTGCGTCGAGGGTGCCGACCGCGGGGACAGGACTACGCCGGACCGGGAACCAACCCCCGAGGACTGACACGGACCGGGTCGGCGCCCGGCGCTGGCGTGCCGGTGTTGCCGCCTCGGCAACCCGGGTCCGTCGCCCGCAACCGCGTGGTCTCGGCCCGCAGCCGCGTGGTATAAACGACACGCGCACCTACAGCCGCGCATGAAACTCAGAAGCCTCGTTGCCGGTGCGGTCGGAGCTGTGGGCGCGACCGCGGCTGCGAACAGGCTGCTTGCCTCCCGCGCAAGGGAACTCGAACCGGTTCTGGAAGGCGACCACGGGACCTACCGCTGGCGCGGCTTCGACGTCGCGTACACCGAAGCGGGCGACCCCGAGGACCCGGACCTCCTTCTCTTCCACGGGGTCAACGCCGCCGCCTCGAGCCACGAGTTCCACCGCGTCTTCGGCGTCCTGGCCGAGGAGTACCACGTCATCGCGCCGGACCTGCCAGGCTTTGGTGGGTCGGACCGGCCGCCGCTTCTGTACTCGGCGTCGCTGTACGAGACGTTCGTCGCCGACGCCATCGCGGACCTGGCCGAGACCCCGGTCGTCGTCGGCTCCTCGCTGACCGGCAGCTACGTCGCCACCGCCGCCGGCGAGACCGACGTGGAGCAGCTCGTGCTCGTCTGCCCGACCGACACCTCGATGGGTGGCCGGCGGACCTGGCTGCGCTCGCTGGTCCGGTCGCCAGTAGTCGGCGAGGCTGTCCACAACCTCATCGTCAGCAAACCCTCGCTGCGGTACTTCCACGAGGACCACGGCTACTACGACATGGAGAACCTCACTGACGAGGTCGTCGAGTACGAGTGGGCGTCGGGTCACCGGCCCGGGGCTCGCTTTGCCCCTGCGTCGTTCATCTCCGGCTTTCTCGACCCCGAGGCGGACCTCGGGGAGACGCTCGCCGACCTGGACGTAGAGACGACGCTGGTCTGGGGCCGGGACGCCGACATCACCCCTCTCTCCCAGGGGGAACGGCTCGCCGAAGAGGGGGAGGTCCGCCTGGTCGTCTTCGACGACGCCCTCCTGTTGCCCCACGTCGAGCACCCCGGCGAGTTCGTGGACGTTGTTCGCGGGGACATCGAGGCCGAACTCGAGGCGTAGCTGTCCAGGCCGTCAGAACGTGACCCGTTCGAGCAGCCGGCGCGCGAGCGGCGGCCGGCGTGATTCGTGTGGGTAGACGGTGACCGTCGTACACCCCGGGTTCGGGAAGGTCGGACGGTCGTCGAACAGCGCGTCGCGGAGCCTGTCGTCGGCACCGGGACGCACCAGCAGGTCGGGCTGTGACGGGTGTCCACCGTCGGCCCTGCTCGACTCGACGCGGACCGGGACGGAGAGCAGCTCCGAGAGCTCGGACTGGTAGTCCTCGATCGTCTGTCTGTACTCGTCGGTCCCCTCGTGGTCCGCCGGGTACCACAGCGAGAGCTCGCCGCCGTTGGCCGCGGCAACAGCGCTGGCGACATCCACCGCCAGCGGCGGATACGGGCCGCTCCGCCCGGAGAGCACGACGTGCTCCGGGCTGTCGTAGCCGAAGTTGTCGACCAGGAGCACGCCACACGGCGCGTGCCGGACGACCCAGTCGATCGGGTCGCCCACCAGCCGCGACCGGAGCCGGAGCGGTTCGTGTTCCGCGACGACCGTGTCCACGCCGCGGTCCTCGGCGAAGTTGACGACCGCGTGTTTCGTGTCGTGGCTGACGACCTCGTCGGCCTCGACGTCGACGCCGAGTTCCGCGGAGAGCTTCTCAGTGCGGGTCTCGAAGGAGATGTCCGAGGCCGACTGAACGGTCACACGCTCGGTCAGCGGCGCCTGGTCTGGGATCTCCTCGAACTGGACGGCGACGACGCGGCCGTTGTCTGGCCGGACCATGTCGGCGGCCAGCGCGACCAGCGCGCGTTCGCGCTGTTCGTCCCCGCCTTTGGTGAGCGCGACGAGCACCTCGCGAGTGTCCTCGGCCATCGCGGACTCGACGTCGGTGAGCGCATCCCGGCCCACCTGGCGGCGGATCGCGTCCGTCGCCGCACCCTCCCGGCTGACCCGCGGCCGGACGTAGATGAGATACCAGAGCAGGCTCCCGACCGTGATGACGACGGCGCCGACGAGCGCGATGGTCCCCATCTGCGTCAGCAGGAGCGCCCCGGTGATGGCACCGAAGACCTGCATCCAGGGGTACAGCGGCGAGGTGAACTCCGGCTCGTACTCCACACTGCCCTCCCGGAAGGCGACGACCGCGAGGTTGATCAGCGCGAACACCAGGATCTGGAAGGCACTAGCCAGTTTTGCGATCTCGAGGATGGGGACGAAGGCGATGAGCACGAGCAGGACCGCCCCGGTGAGGGTGATCGAGGTGACCGGGGTACCGAAGCGCTCGCTGACCGTCGAGAGTGAGGGTGGCGCGAGCTTGTCCCGGCTCATCGCGAAGGGGTACCGCGAGGAGGAGAGGATGCCGGCGTTGGCCGTCGAGACGAGCGCGAGGATGGCCGCGAGGACGACGGCGATCACCCCAACCTCGCCGAGGGTCGCCTCGGCGGCGACCGCCACCGGCGTCAGCGACCCGGCGACGCTGCCGGGGTCAGTCACCCCCACCAGCACCGCCACGATAGCCACGTACAGCACCGTGGTAAAGCCGAGCGAGCCGAGGATACCGAGCGGGATGTTCCGGCCCGGGTCCTCCACCTCCTCGGCGACGCTCGCTACCTTGGTGACGCCGGCATACGAGACGAAGACCAGCCCGGTCGCGGCCAGGAGGCCGCCCAGACCGTCGGCGAAGAAGTTGGCGTAGTTCGCCGACTGGGCACTTGGCGCGCTAGCAGCGGCAAACCAGCCAAGCGCTGCCAGCATGACTACGACAATGACAAGCTGGAGCCGGCCGGTCTGTTTGGCGCCGACGACGTTCACCAGGATGAGCACCGCCGCGAGCGCCAGCGCGACCGGCTGCAGTGGGAGGTCGAGGTACAACAGCAGGTACGGGACGCCACCGACCAGTGCGAGCGCCCCCTTGAACGACAGCGAGAACCACGTCCCGACGCCGGCGATTGTCCCGAGCAGGGGGCCCATCCCGCGCTCGATGTAGATGTAGGTCCCGCCGGCCTCGGGCATGGCGGTGGCCATCTCCGATTTCGAGAGCGCGGCCGGCACCACCAGCAGCCCCGCGAGGGCGTACGCGACGATCACGGCAGGGCCGGCGATGCCGAGTGCGAGTGCCGGCAGGATGAAGATGCCGCTCCCGATCATCGCCCCGATGCTGATCGCGAGGACCGAGGGCAGGCCGAGGTCCCGTTCCAGTTCCTTCATTCGGGCACGGGTGTGGCGGCGGGGCCGACTGTCCCTGTCTGGCCCGTCCGGCCGTCAGCGAACGGCCGGCTTCCTGTCGCGGGTATCAGGTCGATGTCTGCTGTTCGGTTTCTCACACGGGGAGGCATACCCGTGCGTAGATAACGGAACCTCTTAAATTAGTGGTTTCAAATGTCGTACCGTCAAATATAGCGTGATTTTTATCGGTATCCGTCATCATCGAGGGAGAGGGAGCCCTGCCTGCACTCGCCGTCGCAACCAGGGGAGAGCAAAACTGATATTTTTTCCCCGTCACTGGGCGAATAATAATGAAAGACGACGAGCTCGACTCGACAGACAAACACATCCTCTACTACCTCCAGCAGGACGCGCGGCGGACGTCTTCCAGCGACATCGCGAAGGAACTCGGTCTCTCGTCGAGTACCGTCCGGACGCGGCTCAAGAAACTCGAGGAGAGCGGGGTCGTCCGCGGCTACCACATCGACATCGACTACGACCTGGCTGGCTACCCGCTGTACACGAAGATAATCTGTACGGCATCCATCCCGGAGCGGGACGAACTCGCAAACCGAGCCCGGGGGATACGCGGGGTCACGGCGGTCCGCGAGATCATGACCGGCGAGCGCAACGTCTACGTCAACGCCATCGGGAGAGACCACGACGACCTCAACCGGATCAGCCAGGACCTCGACGGGCTCGGCCTGGACATCGTCGACGAGCAACTCATCCGTGACGAGTACGTCTGCCCGTACCACGGCTTTCTCGACCAGAGCGATGCCGACCCTGCCGACGACGGAACCGACACATGACAGCCTCCTCGGCGTAAACGCCGAGGTTTCCACGCGCTCGGGGTCGGGCGACCCGACACCAACGGTGGCAAGATTCCGCCTCGTGGGCGTACTCCGGTTCGTACTCGGCACGTGAGCCCCTGTTTTTCCAGGGGTGTGGCGGGTTCGGCGTCCCAACAGGGACGCGGTATCTCCGTGCACAGCGCCCGACGCCGTGTCGGGCTCGCCCCCGCCGTTCGCGGTCGGGGGCGCACGGGCCGTGCCATCGGCCTGCCTGCCCGTTCTGCCACGGTGGGCAGGCTCGCACACCGCAGGGGCTGGATTGGTCGTGCCGTCACCCCATCCCA
>CAZOWU010000169.1:0-1248 GCA_964583735.1 uncultured Halobacteriales archaeon
GTGCCCTGCCGTTTCATGATGTCGTCGGCGGTGGCGGCCTCCTGGTGGATCTCGCCTGCGGCCTCCGCTGGCACCTCCACCTGCGGCGGGGCGTCGCCCTCGAAGGTGACGCACTTGACGTTTTTCGAGCCGAGCACCGCGCCCAGCCCCCCGCGGCCGAAGGCACGGGAGTCGAAGGTCATCACGCTCGCAAACCGGACCTGGTTCTCGCCGGCCGGCCCGATGGCGAGACAGTTCTCCGGCCCGAGGCCGTGTGCGTCTTCCATGTAGTCGCTGACCGCCGAGACCTCGGCACCCGCCAGCTCGGGGACCTCCTCGAACTCCACGCCCTCGTCGGTGACGTGGACAGCCAGGAGTTCGTCGCTCGCGCCCGCGACCTCGAAGACGCTGACTCCCGCGCCCGCGAAGTTCCGGGAGAGGTAGCCCCCGGCGTTGGTCGAGGCGAGCCCGTCGGTCAGCGGCGAGAGTGCGGTCATGTTCATCCGCCCGGTGAAGCTCATCTGCGAAAGCTGTAGCGGGCCCGTGGAAAGGTACGCCCGGTTTTCCGGCCCGAACGGGTCGGCATCGAAGGGGATCCGGTCGTGCGCGAGGTGTGTCGCAGTCGCCCGTCCCCCGACCGTCTCTTCGAGCAGGTCGGAGATGTCGATCCGCTCGGCTGTTCGGTCCCCGACGTCCACAGTGAGAAGCGGCCCTTGTGCGTGGAGCATAATCTACATGTCGACCGAGTACCCTAAAGAGGTTTCGGGGGTACTGGCGCGGGCCCACCTGGCCAGCGCGACTCACTCTGTGGCTGTCGACCCGGACTGCCCGGCGTTTCGGACCGCCCGGCCACTCGAAACGTGCCGCCCCGGATCAGTCCTCGTCCCGGATGGCGCGTCGTTCCTCGACGACCGGACAGTTCAGGAGCCGGGCCGTCTCCATGTCCAAAAACTCGACAATCTCGGTGCCTTCGTGGGTACACGACACCGCCGGCGGCTCCGAGAACCACTCGCAGTTCTCGCAGTAGGTGTGTTTCGACACCTCCGCGTAGTGGCTCCCGTCGTCACTCTCGACCCGGTCGCTGCCCGCGAGGTCCTCCCACACCTCGTCCGGGTCGACGGCGCCGACCTCCTGCTGTTCGAACACTCCCTCCTCCTCGAACGGGTCCCCGCGCGGGTCGGGACCGGCGAACGGGTCCTCGGTCCCGTCCCCCGTCTCCAGGCCCGCGCTCGCGTCGTCCGTCGTCACGCCGTCCCAGGACTGGTCGTC
>CAZOWU010000169.1:1348-4862 GCA_964583735.1 uncultured Halobacteriales archaeon
CCTCGTGGTCCTCGTGGTCCTCGTGGTCCTCGTGGTCCTCGTCGGCCGACCCCGCCGACGGTCCGCCTGGTGGTGCTCCGAGTTCCTCGAAGGGGTCACCCGTCCGGTCGGCCGCCACGTCGGCGAACGGGTCCGTGTCGTCGGGTGTGTCCTCCGGCAGCCCCTCCTCGTCGTCCCCGTCCTGCCAGTCGTCGGGGTCGAGCGGGTCGTCACTCATTCTCCTCACCAACCTCGAGCTGCGAGGCGACGAGCAGCTTCGGCTTAGAAAAGAAGCCACGCGCCTCTTCGACGTCGGTGACGGTCGATTCACAGTGTGGACAGTGCGGGTCGGTCAACAGCGCGATGTCGACACCGTTGCCACAGTTCTCGCACCTGGCACGGTCGACGTCTGCCTTGGCTGCCGCGCGTTTGACGCGCTTGACGGCCTCGAGTCCGGTGTCGGCCTCCACGCTGTCCCGCACGTCTCTGACCGTCCACCCGACCGTCCGGAGCCGCTCCTGAACCGTGTCCAAGTCGGCCTCCAGCTCCTCAATGGCCGTCTCCTGTTCGGGAAGCGTGGCGTCCAGGCGCTCGCTCAGCGTCTCGACCTCGTTGTGGAGGTCGTCGAGCTGCTTGCCGAGCGCGACGAGCCGGTCGAACTCCTCGTGGTCGTGGCCGGCGGGGGCCTTGGCGTCGGCCTCCTGTTTGACCTGGATCACCCGCTCGCGGACGTCCTCGAGCTTCTCCTGGAACTCGCTCTGGGCGTTGTCGACCCGGTTCCCCAGGCGACGCTCGACAGCCTCGATGGCGTCGGAGAGGTGCCCGGAGAGCGCCGTCTCGACAGCGGTGTCGACTCGCTGGTCGACCGTCGAATCGAGACGCGCGTCGAGGTGCTGACGTACGCGCTCGTCGACCCGGGCATCGAGACTCTCTTCGAAGCGCGAGTCGACCACCGCCTCGATCTCCTCGTCACTCGGCGCGCCGAACTGCAGGTCCGCAGCGTCGAGGTCACCGTCGAGTTCGGCTGTCGCGCGGTAGGAGGCGAGCATCTGGACGAGAACCCTCTCGCGGTTCACCCCCAGCTCCCGGGCCTGCTCGTCGAGCCAGCTGTCGAGCTCCGGCGGGAGACGAACCGTCACCGTCTCTGTCGACTCGCTCGCCATTATCTTAGCTAGTCGAACGAGGCAGTTAAGCGTTTGCCGTCGGCCCTAACTCCGGTAGCCGGTTGCTACGGCGTGGAGTAATGACTTTCTACCCCGGTCCGACGGCCGGGAGCCGCATCCGTCAGAGCCGGCAATCTCCGTCGACCTCACCGGATCTTGCGGACGTCGCTGATGTCGAAGCCGGCTTCGCCGAGTTCGGCTTCGAACTGGACGATGTTCTCCTCCTCGATCTGCGAGAGGACGCCTCTGAACTGCTTGACGACGAGTGTCCGGGCGCGGGTGGAGCCGCCTGTCTCCCACTGGAACCGGAGCGTCCCGCTGCAGGCCTCCATCAACTGGCCGAGTTCGACGTCGGTGAGGGTCTCGTGATTGACGTGGAGTAGGATGAGACCCTGCCACCGGTAGGCGGCCTTCTGGAGTCCGGAGACCAGGTAGGTGATGTCCGACCACGACAGGTCGTCACCGACGGCCCCGACCAGGTCCGACAGCGAGTCGACGACGACCAGGTTGTTCGGCGCCCGCTCGCTCAGGGCGTTGCCGAAGGCGCTCAGCAGCTCCTTCCGGTCCTCGTGGCGCTTCCGCAGGTTCTTGAGGTCGGGTGTTTCACCGGCATACCAGCTCCGTGGCACCGGACTGACGTCGAAGTACGGCTGGGACAGCGACTTGAAACGAACCTGCTCCAGCCCCGTCTCCGCGATCTCGGCGTCCATCGACATCCCGACCTCCTCGCGAAGTTGGTTCTCCTCCCCGGTAAACGAGATGTAGTGGATCTCGTCGGGGAGTTCCGCTCCGTCCGGTATCTCACCGTAGTGGAGGTCGAACAGGTCCTCGCCGGCCCGCGCGAGCCCGTTCATCACGGCGCTCGTGTGCAGGAACTCCCGGGAGCCCGCGCCCGCCTCCCCCGCGAGCAGGACGACGCTCCCCGGCGGCGCGCCGCCGTCGATGAGCGCGTCAAGGCGGTTGATTCCGAAGGGAATGCGGTCCATACCTCTTGAAACCCCGCCGAGGCGGTTAAACCCCTAGCCGCACGCCTGGGCTGCCACACGCCCCGCCAGGAGTCCGCGCCGGTTCGCTCCTCGGCCGCCTCACTCGTCGAGGCTAGCGCCCGTGTTTCGCGGCGCGGCGACCCGGACGCTGCCGCCGACGCCAGCAGCGTCGAGCGCCGCTTCACCGGCCGCCTGTGCTGCCACGGCGTCGTCGGCGCGGGTGACACTGTACACCGTCGGTCCCCAGGAGGACTGGCCGGCGCCCCGTATCGTGGGGTCGTCGCCGAGTGCGTCGACGAGGGTGCCGGCCGGCGGACGGTAGACCCCACCCTGCTCGTCGGCGTACCACGCGCCGTTGAGCCGCCCCAGCCGGGCGACAGCACTCCCGAACGCCCCCAGGTCGCGCTCGGCGACCGCCGGCAGCAGCCGCCGGGTCAGCAACCCCGCGATGTCGTCGGCGATGCCGGGGTCCGCGCGCTCGACTGCCGTCCGCATGCTCGCGTCCTCGGCCTCCCCGTGGCTTCCCACCTCGGCTTCTGGTGTCACGAGCAGGAACCGCCAGTCGGCGGGCACCTCGCGCTGGACGACTGGCGCGGGCACCGTCCACGCCCCGCGCTCGGGGGGCGCGGTCGTGAACCGCTCGGTGGGGTGGCCGGCGTCGACGACGAACCCACCGCGCTCGAACGTCGCGACGCCGACGCCGCTGCGGCCGCCCCGGCCGAGTTCGGGTGCGGCCGTCCGCGCGTCGACGTGGACATCGTGAGCGCGCGCGACGGCAACCAGCGTCGCCAGCGCGAACTGGGTCCCACTCCCGAGGCCGACGTGGCGCCGGAACCCCTCCTCGAGAGTCACCCGTGCGCCCTCGACGTCGTGGCCCCGCTCGCGCAGCACCGAGACCGCGTCGGTCGCGAACCCCTCCAGCGGCCCGGGAGCGACCACCTCCGTCTCGCGTGTCGCCGAGACGACGGCGGCTGGTTCCGCGAGCGCCACGCCAACGCCACCGTACAGGCGGTCGTGGGCGAGCGCGAGATTCTGAAACCCGAAGTGCAACCGCGCCCCGGCCTTGACGGTCGCCATAGTCCGGGTTGCGGGTCCGGGCGTATCAACCCCGCGAACCGCAGGGCTGTGGCGCCACCAGTCCGGGAGCCAGGGGTCACCAGAGGTGCCGTGACACGGGGTCGACAGCCGCACTTAAGTCCGCCCGGCGCCAGTGCCGGAGTATGAGCCAGCAGCGTCCCAGCCGGGTCGAGGCCGACTCGATGGAGTACGACAAGGACCCCGACCTGCCGAGCAACGAGGTGACCCAGGGTGCCGAGCGCGCGCCCCACCGTGCGATGTTCCGCGCGATGGGCTACGACGACGAGGACCTGGCCTCGCCGATGGTCG
>CAZOWU010000170.1:0-267 GCA_964583735.1 uncultured Halobacteriales archaeon
CGGGCGAACTCCTCGATCTCCTCGCGGTGGTCGAGATCGAGGTTCCCGAGGGCGACCCCGGCAGTCGCCGCCGCGGCGACACCGGCCTCGGCGGCGACGGCGTCCGCGAGCGCGAACGACCCGACCGCCCCGCTCAGGATGAGGAACCGCGCGGTCTGTGTCCCCTCCTCCGGGGTGGATTCGTACTGCAACAGCCAGTAGATAATTGCGGTCGCGAGCAGGCCGGCGGCCAGACCGACACCCACCCGCTGTGCGAAGGCGATGACC
>CAZOWU010000170.1:277-4813 GCA_964583735.1 uncultured Halobacteriales archaeon
TGCCGAGGTCGTCGAGCAACAGCGTCTCGAAGACCACGACCGCCGCGATGGCAGCGGTGACGTCGTTGATGATTCCCTCTGTCTCCAGTGCTGCGGCGACGTGTTCCCTGACCCGGACGACCTCGAGGATGGGCGTGATGACGGTCGGTCCCGTCGCGACCAGCAGCGCGCCGACGACGAAGGCGATCTCCCACTCGGCACCTTCCAGCCACCGGACCGCGGCTGCCGTCCCGAGAAACATCACCGCGGCGCCGACAGTCACCAGTCGGAGGGACGTTGTCTCTGCTGCCCGGATGCGCTCGAACGTGAGTGCGAACGCGCCGTCGAAGACGATGATGGCGACGCTGATGCCGACGATAATCTCCAGTCCGTCGCCGAACGTCTCGAGGGTCACGAGGCCGAGCAGTTCCGGGCCGAGTATCACTCCGAGTATCAGGTACAACACGACACTCGGGACCCGGAGTCTGCTGGCGAGTATCTGTGCGCCGAGTCCAAGCACCAGAATCGACGCGACCGCCAGCAGGATGTTGCTCGCCACAGTTCCTATCATGGCTGTTACGTAATCATTCTGTTGGGGCTTCGGGACCGGCCAACGGGCAACGATAAGCGATAAGCCGGGGGTAAGCGAATCAACGCCCATGACACACCGGCTGGACGAAATCGACCAGCGCATCATCCACGCGCTGCTGGTCGATGCGCGGAACACGACGGCGACGACGATTGCCGAAGGTCTCAACGTCTCCGACGAGACGGTCCGCAACCGGATCGAACGGCTGGAGAAGGCGGGCGTCATCGAGGGGTACACCGCGACCGTCGACTTCGAGCGTGCCGGCGGGCGGCTGACGTCGCTGTACATGTGTACGGTCCCGGCCGCCGAGCGCGAACGACTGGCGCTGGCGGCCCAGTCGATTCCGGGCGTGGTCAACGTGCGAGTCCTGATGGCCGGGCGCCGGGACCTGCAGGTCACCGCCGTGGGCGAGGACACCGAGGACCTCCGGGAGATCGCCCGGTCGCTGTCGGAACTGGACATCCAGATCGAGGACGAGGAACTCGTCCAGACAGAGATGCGGAGCCCCTACGGCCCGTTCGCGCCGGACGAGGACCCACAGCGGTCGGACTCGATAGACCTCGTCGCGCTTCCCGACGGCACCGACGTCGTCGAGGTCGCGGTTTCGACAGACGCGCCAGTTGCCGGGAAGTCGGTCCTGGAGATAAAGGAGCAGGGCCTCGTCGCCGAGGATACCTTACTGGTGTCGATGGAGCGGGACGGCGAACTCCTCCAGCCGGCCGGTGACACCGTCGTTGCGGCCGACGACGTCGTAACCCTGCTTCCCCGACAGACACCCCGAGAGGACGTCATCGCCGTGTTCCTCGGCGAGGAACAGACCAGCTGAGTGACCCCGGTGCAGTTCGATTTCCCCACCCTCCCTCGGCGCGCTCCTCGGAGTTGGCTGTGGTCCCGACTGTTTGCCACAGCTCAGTAACCCGGTGGCTTCCAACGCAAGTCCGTCTAGCCAAATTCGACGGTCCGTGCGTTGCTCAATCCAAATACAGAGTGGCAGATAGTTTGCAAAATAAATAAACCGATTCAGTAATTATAAATTACCACAATGCCAGGCGGTGGCCTCGAACGGAGTCTCGGGCTCTACTCGACGATGATGATAAGTATGGGTGCGATGATTGGAAGCGGGATCTTTGTACTCCCGGCGCTCGGATTCAAGAAGGCCGGGCCGGCAGTGATCCTCGCCTATGTGCTCGCGGCGCTGATCGTCCTCCCGGCGGCCCTCGCGAAAGCGGAGATGGCGACCGCGATGCCCGAATCGGGCGGGACCTACCTGTACATCGACCGCGCGCTCGGGCCGATGCTGGGCACGGTCGCAGGCATCGGCGCGTGGTTCTCGCTCGTATTCAAGAGTTCCTTTGCCCTCGTCGGGCTGGGAGCGTATTTGTTACTGTTTGCCCCCATCTCACAGGGAGCGATCACGTTCGTCGCGCTCGGACTCGGCGCTCTGGTCGTGATACTCAATATCTCTGGGACGAAACTCAGCGGGAGGGTCCAGGCGGTCATCGTCTCGCTGGTCGTCCTGGGACTGGTCGCGTACACGTTCAACAGCGGGTTCGTCATCGACGCCGGCCGCTTCACCCCGTTCACGACACACGGTGCCGGCGGCGTCGTCACTGCTGCCGCGTTCGTGTTCGTCTCCTACGCAGGTGTGACGAAGATCGCAAGCATCGCCGAGGAAGTCAAAAATCCCGGCAGGAACCTGCCACTGGCGATCCTCGGGTCGCTGGCCGTGATGACCGTGATCTTCATTGCGGTCGTCGCGGCTGTCGTCGGACTGAGCGACCCCAAGACGCTCAAAACTGGCGGTCCCGGAGAGACGGCCTCGCTGACGCCGATGGCCGACGGCGCGGAACTACTGTTCGGCGGGTTCGGCGTGCTCATCATCTCGGTGATTGCAGTCGTCGCGCTCACGAGCATGGCGAACGCAGGTGTGCTTTCCTCGTCGCGGTTCCCGCTTGCGATGAGCCGTGACAACCTGCTCCCCTCTCCCCTGCGAACTGTCGATAGCCGGTTCAAAACGCCGCGGAACTCGATTCTCCTGACCGGCTCAGTGTTGCTTCTCCTCATCGCGTTCGTCCCGGTCGTGGACCTCGCGAAGCTGGCAAGCGCGTTCAAGATCGTCGTGTTCTCGATCATCAATCTCGCGCTGATCGCGTTTCGCGAGGCCGACATGGAATCGTACCAGCCGGAGTTCACTGCCCCAGGCTACCCGTACGTCCAGGTGTTCGGCACCGTGGGCGGGCTGGTGTTGCTCACACAGATGGGGACGCTCCCGATCCTCGGTGCTGTTGGGATCGCTGTCGGTGGCCTCGGGATCTACTTCCTCTACGGCCGGTCGCGGACTGACAGAACCGGTGCGCTCGGGACCATCCTGGAGCGGCGGCGCGGCGACGGCGACGAGACGGGCGAGGTTACCCCGGTCAAAACTGACTGACACAGCACCCTCCCACGGTGCTTGGCTGCACAGTACCGCCCTTTCCTGCCGACGGACACGCCACGAGGCGGGCACCCGGTCGCGGCGCCGGCGGTGCTGGTGACGAACCGCCGCTTGTCTGTCCCCGACCGCCGGTGTCGCCGGTCCTACGACTCCTCGCCGCGGACGTACGGCTCGTAATCCCGCCGGACCACGATCACGGGGTCGCCGGTCTGGTTGGCGATCCGGTCCGGCAGCGTCCCGAAGATGCGGTCGCCGAGGCGTGACTCGGCCTCGTACATCACCACCGCGTCGTACTCCCCGGCGACACTGATGATCTCCGTGTCGTGTTCCTCGCCCTCGACGAGCAGGGTGTCGACCGTCCCGGCGTCGAACCCTGCTTCCAGCAACCCATCGTAGGTGTTTTCGACAATCTCCTCGCCCTCCCTGCGCGCCTCCTCGCCCTCGACGACGTGAAACAGCGTTATCTCGCTTGTCGAGTCCTCACAGAGGATGTCGACAAAGGCCGGCAGACGCTCGAACTCGGCGACATCCGGGACCGGGACGAGGATCCGCTCGATACCCTCGGTCGGCGCCGGATTCAACTCCGCGCTACACTCCTGCTCTATCATCACGGTGTCGATGGCGCTGGCCCGGTCCTTCCCGAACACCAGCCGGGTCTCGACCGACGCACCGGCTTCGACGAACGGCGCCGCCAGTTCGTCGAGTGTCGCCTGTGCCTCGGACTCGAACTGGTCTCTGGCTGCCTCCGTTGGCGTCTGCTCGGGCACCGCGTAGTGCCCCATCAGGACAATATCGAGCGACGAGAGGTCTTCGACCAGCACCGGCGACAGTGGCTTGGGGTCGGGTAGTTCGAACGGGACGAGCACTCTACGTGACATAAACTGTGGTAGACAGCGACGGGTAAAAACGCCACTGGTTGCCGAGGTTTTGCGAGGAACTCGGCCGAACGGGAGACAGCGGACCTCCACCCGAGGACTGCGGTGGCTCGGGAGGTGGCGTAGGGTCCGCCCGCTTGGCTGCCTACGTCCGGTCGCTTCTTGCCGGGCGGCCTAACTCCTCTTCTACGTCCTCGACTTTCTTTTCGGCCCGCTGGTCCACTGCCCGCTTGTCGTCGATCTTCAGAAACGTGCTCACTCTGTCTGCGTCGACTGCTTTGTGCGCCGCCTCGACGGCGTCTAAGAGCGTGTCGATATCCGCAGCCTCGATGACCGTCCCCATCGGGTTGGTCTCGTAGGCCACCTCGAACTCGTCGAGTGCCGCCACAGCGATGGCGACGTCCGCCGCCATGCTGTCCTCTTTCACCGGCG
The DNA here is from genome assembly GCA_964583735.1 of uncultured Halobacteriales archaeon. GTDB lineage: Archaea > Halobacteriota > Halobacteria > Halobacteriales > Haloarculaceae > Salinirussus. The sequence goes on from CAZOWU010000170.1 coordinate 4,587, forward strand.
CGACCGAGAGCATCGCTATTACAGTCATGCCCGGTGGTACGGTCGGGGCTGGCCTAACTCCTCCGGCCGTGGTCGTATTCGGAACGTTTTTGTCCCTCATCCTCCGACTCTGTAGTAGCCGCTGAGGACCAGCAAACACTGTGCGTTTGCGCGTCTCAGCGCAGGAGTACCCGAGCGCGCTGGTGGTGTAGTGGTATCACAGGACCCTGCCACGGTCCTAACCCGAG
>CAZOWU010000171.1:0-4797 GCA_964583735.1 uncultured Halobacteriales archaeon
GCGCCAGCAGGCCCGCACTGGCCAGGGGCGTGCGGCCGGCGGCGCGCAGGGCCAGCGCGGCCGGCGACGGCGTGCCAGCCGGCGCCCCGGACAGGAGAGCGGGCCGACCGCTCGGGAAGCATACGAGACCCTCGGAGTCGAACCGGGTGCCGACGAGTCGGCAGTCAAGCGGGCCTACCGCGAGCGGATCAAGGAGGTCCATCCCGACGCCACCGATGGCGACGCCGAGGAGTTCAAGCGGGTGCAGGCGGCCTACGACCGGCTGACGGAGTAGCCGAGATACTCCACGACGCCGACGACATCCCGGGGGAGCGTCGGTGTCGCCCACTCCGGGGACAGGTGGGCGACCATCGCTCCTCTGTCGCCACCAGTGACCTCGTGTGCCTCCCGGACTGCCTCGACCCACTCCGGGAGACTCTTTTCGGCCCGGTCCAGGTCGGCTTGCGCGTCCCCGCCGGGGCCGAAATGCGAGAACAGTATCCGTTCCGGGTCGAGCTCCTGCATCCTGCTAACCGTCTCCAGGGTGTCCTCGAGGTCAAAACTCGGCGGCGGTGTCGTCGGCATCACGCGGTTTTCGTAGTAGGCACCGACGGCGTCGGCCGCGAACAGCGTGCCGCTCTCGGGTTCGAGTGCGGTGTAGTGGTGGGGGGCGTGGCCGGGTGCGTCGTGGAGTGTGAGTGTGCGGTCACCCAAGTCGAGGTTCTCACCGCCAGCGACTGCCCGGCACCGACTGGGGTCGACCGGGTCCGGGTCGCCGAAGGGCTTCTCCTCGTCGACGGCGGCCTCGACGCTCTCGACGAGGCGTGCGAGGCTCTCGGGTTCGGTAAGGTAGCGGTGACCACGCTCGTGGACGACGACCGTCGCGTCCGGGCAACGGTCAGCCAGCGTCGCCGCCCCGCCGGCGTGGTCGAGGTGGAGGTGGCTCACGAGAATGTAGGCAACCTCCTCGGGGTCGACCCCGACTACGTCCATCGCGTCAAACAGGCGGTCGACGGTGTTGGCGGGCCCCGCATCGAGCAGGGCTGGGCGCTCGGCGTCCAGCAGGTAGGTGGCCACCCCACCCTCGGTCTCCGCAAGCAGGTGGTCGACGAGGTGAACGTCAGGACACCTCTCGACATCGACCGGTGGAACGTCCATACCCGAGGGTGGGAGCCGGACGACATGTGCGTTTCCGTCCGTGACGCTCCAGACGGTCCGTGTCGCGGGGTTGATGACGACCGCGGCGAAAGAGAGCATCGATGCCGGACGGAGACGACAGCCACGCGAGTCATCCTGGCCGTGAAGAGAACGTGCCGCCGCTGGCGGTGGACATTGACGGGACCCTCACCGACGACCGGCGACGGCTGGACCCGCGGGTGATACCGGTTCTTCAGGAGTGGGCTGCCCCGGTGGCCGTTGCCACCGGGAAATCGATGCCGTACCCCGTCGCGCTCTGTGAGTTTTTGGGGCTCGACCCGCTGGTCATCGCGGAGAACGGCGGAGTCGTCCTGACTGGAGAGGCTGGTGACGTGGGGGTCCGGGGCGACCGCGAGGCTGCCGAGGCTGTGCTCGCCGAGTACCGCAATCGCGGCTACGACGCCGGGTGGGGGAGTGCCGACCTGGTCAACCGCTGGCGCGAGACGGAACTCGCAGTCAGTCGGGACCAGCCACTCGACCCACTCGAAGAGATAGCCAGCGACCACGGACTAGTCGTTCTCGATACGGGCTTTGCCTACCACGTTACCTCGCCGGAGGTAGACAAGGGGACTGGCCTCGTGGCAGTCGCCGGTGCACTGGGTCAGGAGGTTTCCGACTTCGCCGCAGTGGGGGACTCCGAGAACGACGCCCCTGCGCTCTCGGCTGCCGGTCGGAGCGTGGCTGTCGCAAACGCCGACGCGGCGGCACGGGAGGCTGCCGACCACGTCACGTCGGCGGCGTACGCCGATGGATTCCTAGAGGCAGTCGACTGGCTCGCAGCCGAGTCCGAGGATTGAAATACCGGAGTGAGACCAGCGACCCCGTGACCTGACTGCGAGCGCGCCGTGACCAGCGGTCGTGCGACACACCACGGCGCGAGGGGCGCGTGTCGCCAGTTCGCAACGGCCGAATCAACCGCAGGTAGCGCCGCGACCCCGGGGAAAGTTTTTGCGTGGTGGTCCGCTATCAGTGCTCATGAGCCCCGACCGGGCCGCTCTCAGGCGGGCCGTCGAGCGCGGCGAGCGCGAGGGTGGCAGCGTCGAATTCAAAGAGCGGCTCACGAAGAACCTGCACGCTACGGAGGGGCGATTCGAGAGCCTCGCAGCCCAGCTCCGTCATCGCGTGCTGTCGGGCGACGGGGAGGCGACATACGTCGTCGGCGTCACCGACGACGGCGGGATCGCGGGCATCCCCCGGAAGGAATTCTCCGAGTCGATGGACGTGCTCTCTCTGCTCGCCGAAGAAGCCGGAGCCCACATCGAGGAAGTCCAGACCTGGGGCGTCGGCGACGGGGGAGACCCTGGCGCCAACGGAACAGCTTCTGACACCGGGACCGACGCCAACGGGATTGTCGGCGTCGCAACCATCCGCGAGGGGACAGCCATCGAGGACGACGAACACATCGTCGTCGGGACGGCGGGTCACGTCGACCACGGCAAGTCGACGCTGGTAGGGTCGCTGGTCACCGGACAGGCCGACGACGGCGAGGGCGGCACCCGCTCGTTTCTCGATGTCCAACCACACGAAATCGAGCGAGGGTTGTCGGCAGACCTCTCGTATGGTGTCTACGGATTCGACACCGACGGGGCGGTCCGGATGGACAACCCACACCGCAAGGGTGACCGTGCCCGGGTCGTTCAGGAGGCCGACCGGCTGGTGTCGTTCGTCGACACGGTGGGCCACGAACCCTGGCTACGGACAACCATCCGTGGGCTGGTCGGGCAGAAGCTCGATTACGGTCTGCTCACCGTTGCGGCCGACGACGGGCCGACCGAAACCACGCGGGAACATCTGGGGATCCTGCTTGCGACCGACTTACCGACGATGGTCGCCATCACGAAGGCAGACCTCGTGGACGAGGAGCGACTCGCCGAGGTCGAACGGGAGGTCGAGCGCCTGCTCCGGGAAGTCGAGAAGACGCCGCTGCGGGTGGAGCGACACGGTGTCGAATCGGCCATCGAGGAGATCAGCGAGACAGTCGTGCCAGTGGTCACGACCAGTGCCGTCACCGGGCGGGGGCTGGAGGTGCTCGACGAAATGTTCGCCCGCCTCCCGAAGACGGCCGGCTCGGGGGTCGACGGGCAGTTTCGGATGTACGTCGACCGGACCTACAACGTCACCGGTGTCGGGGCTGTCGCCTCCGGGACGATCAAGGCTGGAGAGGTCGCTGCCGGTGACGAACTCCTGCTCGGACCGATGCAGGACGGGAGCTTCCGGGAAGTCGAGGCCCGGAGCATCGAGATGCACTACCACCGCGTCGACCAGGCCAGCGCCGGCCGGATCGTCGGGATCGCACTCAAGGGCGTCCGGGAGGAGGAGGTCGAGCGCGGCATGACACTCCTGCCGCGAGCGGCCGACCCTGCCCCGGTCCGGGAGTTCGAAGCGGAGGTGATGGTGCTCAACCACCCGACCCGGATCGGTCCCGGCTACGAGCCGGTCGTCCACATCGAGACGGTCAGCGAGGCCGCGGCGCTGTACCCCGAGAACGACCAGTTGCTACCCGGAGATACCGGACGGGCTCGTGCCCGGTTCAAGTTCCGTCCGTATCTCATTGCGGAGGGGCAGCGATTCGTTTTCCGGGAGGGACAGTCCAAAGGCGTCGGAACCGTGACCGACGTCACCCCCGACGAGTGACCCGTCTCACCCGAAGACGGCCTCGACGACCTTCGACTCGGCCTTCCTGAGGTGCTCGGCCATCGTCGGGGTCGACGACATCCCTACAGCTACTACGAGCACAAGCTGACGGCCGAGCGCCTCGTCGCAGACAGTGACGTCCAGTCGACGGTTCTCCGGGCGACGCAGTTTCACTCGTACGTCCACGACCTGCCAGGGAGCGTCGCGCGGCTTCCGGTGTGGCCACTGCCAACGAGGCTCCGGCTCCAGCCGGTCCACGCCGGAGAGGTCGCCGACGCTATCGTCGAACGGGCGACGACGGACGTAGCCGGCCGGGTTCCCGACGTCGGCGGTCCACAGGTGCTGACGGTCGACGAACTCGCGAAGACGTACCGCGAGGCCCGGGGCCTCCGGCGGTCGGTTCTCCGCCTTCCAGTCCCTGGGTCAACCGCCGCAGCGTTCCACGCCCGGCACGCCACCTGTCCGGACCGCACCGTCGGGACGGTGACGTGGACGGAGTCTCTCGAGACCGACGCATGACTGGCGCACGGCCGACGTGGCCCCTCGCGGTCGTCGTCGCACACGCGGGCTACCCTCCTTCACGGGGTGCCTCACGCGACAGCTCCGGTCCCACTCGCTCTCTGGCAGGCGGTCTTCGCCGCCGTCGTGGTCACGCTGCCGCTTGCCGGGGTCTGGCTCGCCCGTCGGGGGCGACCCAGTGCCGGCGGATAGGTGATCCTCGCCGGTGGCCTCTGCTCGTTCGGCTTCGGAACGTATTTGCACTCTCTGTCGGCGACCCCGGACAACGTCGCGGCCGTGACCAGCGGGTGGTCACTCCCGTCTCTGGCCACGTCGGTCGGCATCTCCCTGCTGGCGGGCGTAACGGTAGCGGCCGGCGGCTGGCTGCTGGTTGTCGACCGGTCATCGGCTCGATACCCGGTGTGTCGAACTCCGACTCGTACTGCCGGCTGTACGTCTGTGAAGAATCTCGCCATCCCGGGGTGGCAA
>CAZOWU010000172.1:0-4782 GCA_964583735.1 uncultured Halobacteriales archaeon
GGAACCCGTCTTCTGCTTCGTGGGTTTGCAAAGAATTACGCACGACCGTATCAGACTCCACGCAGGAAGTTCCGGATCACGTCGTGACCGACTGCCGTCAGCACCGACTCCGGGTGAAACTGGACGGCCTCGATGGGGTGTTCGCGGTGGCGCACGCCCATCACCAACTCCTCGCCGTCGGCTTCGGTCGTTGCCGTCACGTCGAAGGAGTCGGGGACCTCGACGGCAACGAGCGAGTGGTACCGCCCGCCCTGGAAACTCTGGTCGAGCCCGGCGTAGACGCCCTCCCCGTCGTGGTCGATCGGGACGGCCTTCCCGTGGACGGGTTCGGGTGCGCGCCCGACCTCGCCCCCGTAGGCGTGGACGGCTGCCTCCAGCCCCAGACAGACCCCCAGCGTGGGCACGTCGGGGCTGACCTCCCGCAGGAGGTCGTTGGTCACGCCCACATCCCGCTCGTTTTTCGGGTGGCCCGGCCCCGGCGAGATGACGATAGCGTCGGGGTCGACCTGCCTCACGTCCGCGAGGTCGGTCGTGTTCCGGCGGACGGTCGTCTCGGCGTGTTCGCTAACGTACTCGACGAGATTGTAGGTGAACGAATCGAAGTTATCGATGAAGAGGACGTGAGGGCCCTCGCCCGTCACAGCCACACTGCCCGTGTCGCGGCTTCCGTCCTCGTCGGCGCCGCCGCTCGCGCTCATCCGTCCACCTCCGGTTCGGGGGCACCCTCGGCGTCGCCCCCGGTCCCGACGTTGTCGTCCCCGCGCTCGATCCGCTCGAGCGCTGCCAGCACGCCGTCCATTTTCTGTTCGGTCTCGTCGTACTCCGCGGCGGGGTCGCTGTCGGCGACGATCCCCGCGCCAGCCTGGACGGTAATCCGCTGGCGCTCGCTCTCCTGCTCGCGGGCTTCCTCGGCCAGTTCCTCGACGGTCGCCGACCGAATGACGATGGCGAAGTCGGCGTCGTCCTGCCAGGAGACGTAGCCGACGCCACCCCCGTAGGGGCCCCGTGGTGTGCGCTCGAGGTCGTCGATGACCTCCATTGCCCGGATCTTCGGGGCGCCCGAGAGCGTACCCGCCGGGAACGAGGCACGGACGGCGTCGAAGGCGTCGCAGTCGGCGGCCAGCGTGCCCGTGACCGTCGACTCGATGTGCTGGACGTGGGAGTACTTCAGGACGTTCATGAACTCCTCGACGCGGACGCTTCCCGGCCGGGCGACCCGGCGGACGTCGTTGCGCGCCAGGTCGACCAGCATCGTGTGCTCGGCCCGTTCCTTGTCGTCGGCGAGCATCTCGCCGGCCAGCCGGCGGTCCTCGACGGGGCTGGTCCCGCGGGGACAGGTGCCCGCGATCGGGTTGGACATCACCTCGTCACCACTCACCGAGACCAGCGTCTCCGGGCTCGCGCCGACGACCTGGAGGTCGTCGTAGCCCAGCAGGTACATATACGGCGAGGGGTTGACCGAGCGCAGCGCCTCGTAAAAGCCCAGCGCGTCGACCCCGCCGTAGAGTTCCCGCGTGCGAGAGATAACTCCCTGGTAGATGTCGCCGCTGTAGACGTGTTCTTTCGCGCGCTCGACGGCTGTCTCGTACTCGCCGCGCGGGCCGGCCTCCTCGCGTTCGCGGCGGAAGCCGCCGGTCGCCGGCGCGCGAGCACTGCCGAGCAGCCCCGCGACCCGGTCGGCCTCGGCCGCGAGCCGGTCGTAACACGCGCCGGGGTCCTCGCCATCCCGGAGGATGGGCGTGACCACGAGCTGGACACTGTCCTCGGCGTGGTCGAAGACCAGCGTCCGTGTCGTGAGAACGAACTGCGCGTCCGGAAAGCGGGAGTCAGGGTGCTCGAGCCCGACCTCGTCGAGCCAGAGGTCGTAGACGGCGTCGTAGGAGAGAAAGCCGACCAGCCCGCCCTCGAGGTGCTGGCGGTCGCTGTCGGGAAAGCCCCGCAGCGGCAGGTCCGGCAGCGCCCCCCGCAGGCGGTCGACCGTGTCATCGCCCGACGGCGAGAGCAGGTCCGCGTACCGGTTGGCGAGCAGGTCCACGCTCGCCCCGCCGGGGTCGACGGTCACGACCGCCTCGGGGTCGTAACCGACGAAGGAAAAGCGAGCGTGGCGGTCCTCGCGGGCGGGGGCGAAGGCACCGTCGGGGTCGCTTGAGGCAACCTTCTCGGCGCTCTCGAGCAGGAAGGCGTACTCCGCCGCGTCGGCCTCGGTCGTCCGCCCGGTCAGCGCGGCGTAGGCCGCCAACGGCTCGATGTCGGGCAGGCTAGCCGTCGCCCGCACAACCGCCGGCCGGCCGCCGGCTGCCCGGTCCCGGAACGATTCCCGCGAGCAGTCCATCGCACCCTCACCGTCGCCCCCGGTGGTGGTCACGCTGCCCCCCTCCCGGCCGCGTCGACGAAGGCACGGACCGCGTCGTGGTCCTTGACACCACCCTCGCGCTCGACACCGGTGGCGGTGTCGACGGCGAACGGGTCGACCGTCCCGATGGCCTCGGCGACGTTCTCGGGTGTGAGCCCGCCAGCGAGGACGACTGGCACGTCCAGCCCCGCCACCCGCTCGCGGGTCCGCTCCCAGTCGACGGTCTCGCCGGTGCCGCCGCCGCCCTGGTTGTCGATTGAGTCCACGAGGAGGGCGTCGGCGGCCTCCGCGTAGCCCGCGAGGTCGTCGTCGGCGTCGACAGCGGCGACGACGCCGGCGTCGAGGCGGGCCCGGAGGCCGGCGACCGTCTCCGGGCGAAGGGTGGCGTGAACCTGGACGGCGTCCGCGGCCACTTCGCGCTGGAGGGCGACGGCGCCCTGGACGCTGTCGGGCATCGTCACCAGCACGCTTGTGACGAGCGGCGGGACGCCGGCTACGAGGTCGGCGGCCCGCTCGGCCGGGATCTCACGGGGAGTGTCGACTGGTACGTCGACGATGACCCCGATGGCGTCGGCCCCCGCCGCGACGACGGCCTCGCGGTCGGCCCCGCGGGTGACACCGCAGACCTTCACGCGGGTCATGATTCCAGCGCCCGCAAGTCGTCGAGTTTCGCGGCGGCTGCACCGGAGTCGATGGCCTCCGCCGCGCGGTCGACGCCCGCCGTGAGCGACTCGGCCGCCCCGGCGACGTACACCGCGGCGCCGGCGTTGGCGAGGATGATATCGCGCTTGGCGCCGCGCTCCTCGCCCTCGAGGACCGCCTGCATGGCTGCGGCGTTTTCGGCGGGGCTGCCGCCTGCGATGGCCTCGATGTCGTGTCGCTCGAGCCCGAGGTCGGCCGGCGTGAGCGTGTACTCCGAGGGCTCCCCGCCGTCCACCTCGGCGACGGTCGTCTCGCCGTGGACAGCGACTTCGTCCAGCCCGGAGCCGTGGACGACCATCGCGCGTTCGACGTCCATCCGGCCGAGTGCGCGGGCGAGGACGGGCACGAGGGCGGGGTCGTAGACGCCGACGACCTGTGCGTCCGCGCCGGCGGGGTTGGTCAGCGGCCCGAGCACGTTGAAGACGGTCCGCATCCCGAGTTCCTTCCGGGGGCCGATGACGGCCTTCATCGCCGGGTGGAAGACCGGTGCGAGCATGAACCCGACGCCCTCCTGCTCGATGTGGCTCTCGACGGCCGGGGGCTCGGCCTCCACGTTCACACCGACCTCCTCGAGTACGTCGGCGCTGCCCGAGGAGGAGGAGACGGAGTAGTTGCCGTGCTTGGCGACCGGGATGTCCGCCCCCGCGGCGACCATCGCGCTGGTCGTCGAGACGTTGATCGTGTCGTAGTCGTCGCCGCCGGTCCCGCAGGTGTCGACCAGCGTCTCCCGGTCGGGGTCGATGGTGCGGGCCGCGTCGCGCATTCCCTCGGCGAAGCCCGCGATCTCCGTCTCGGTCTCGCCTTTCGACCGCAACCCGGCCAGCAGCGCGCCGATCTGTGCCTCCGTCGCTTCCTCGAAGACCGCCGTGGCCGCCTCGCGGGCCTCCGCTTGCGTCAGGTCCTCGCCGTCTGTCACCCGTTCGATGTGCTCTTGCATGTATTGTCACCAGTGTACGTTTCCGTATTGTGGTGAACAAATCCGTACATCAACTTAACGCTATCGCCCGCGAATCCGGGCTGCGGTGTCCTCGAGTTCGAAACATTCAATTATCCCTGCGGAGAAATTCTGCGTGTCACAGGTCAGACCGAGGGTTCGTGGTCTAGGCTGGTTATGACACCTCCTTGACATGGAGGAGGCCGGCAGTTCAAATCTGCCCGAACCCATAACAATTTTGACTTTTTCTGAAGAAACTCATACCCTTCTCCTCCCGCGGTCTCCACCTGTTCCGTGAATGTTGCCGGCTTTTATTGAATAGATTATTTCACAATGAGATTATATAGTTTTGCTATCACTATCGGATAACGTTCCCGTACTACTCCGGAGTTACGCCTGCCCTGTACGAAGAGAGGCTAATGAATGAGATAGGATGTATCGTGGAAAATAGTGATAGGACAGTTAACAGATATTTTCCCCTGTGTATGGTGAAAGAATAAAAATAGGGGAACGGTGTACCACTTTGGTCAGCGACCTACCCAGCCCCTGTCAAGAGCGGCGTGCAAGACATAGAGCGTGTATCTATCACGGCCAGAACAAAGACCGGCGAAAGTTCTTTATGCTCACCTGGAACATTCATTTTTCGTGACATCGCATACACTACCGGCGCTCGCGGTAATCGGAGTTGCGGTGCTCATCGCCGCGTTCGGGGCGTCCAAGACGAGACGGTCCTGGGAATTCATACGGTCGTGCGTAATTCCTTTCAAGACCACGAAGCAGAAGACGGGTTCCG
>CAZOWU010000173.1:0-4769 GCA_964583735.1 uncultured Halobacteriales archaeon
ACGGATTCGATGGACGACGGGATGATGAGCGGTCCGACAACGGTCACCGTCCGGGTCGAGAACGTCGCGCCAACGGACATCTACGGGGCGGACACCCCCACTGGCGGAGCGATATGGATCACGCCAGGCGCGTACGCAGTCCACACCGCCGAGAACCCCATTTTCACCACGGGTGAGGAGGCCTCGGTCGGGCTCGAGGCCCTCGCAGAGGCCGGCCCGCCGACCGGCTTCCCGGACGAACCGGGGCTGGTCGACGAGCTCCAGGACATGGCGGGTTCGATGGGCGTGACGTCGGCTGGAGCGTACACCCCCGCGAACACGGTCGCAGACCCCAACGACCCGATGGGTGAGGTGCCCGGCGCGCCACCGATTGCTCCGGGCGGTGCCTTCGAGTTCGACGTCGAGGCCGAGCCCGGCCAGCGCCTCTCCTTGGCCTCGATGTTCGTCCCCTCGAACGACCTCTTCTTCGCGCCGGGAGCAGCGGGGATCACGCTGTGGCCCGAGGACGGCGAACCGGTGGAAGGTGACGTGACCGACAGCGTCGAGCTGTGGGACGCCGGCACCGAGCCCAACGCCCAGCCGCCAGGACAGGGACCGGACCAGGCCCCCGCCCAGGGCAGCCCCGGCCAGGGCGAGGACGAGGCCGACGTCGTGCGTCCCCTGGACAGCCTCATGGACGACTACGACTACCCCGCAGTGAGCGACGCCATCCGGGTGACGCTGACCCCCGGCGGCTCGATGGACGGGTGAAGATGGTCGAGTTCCCTTCCCGGTACGAGCTGGGAATCGCGGGCCTGGCTGGCGCGACCGGCGTCGCCGGCTCCTTCGCCGTTGCGGGTTACACCCGCACGTTCGTCGTCGCCCCGCTCGACGCCGCGGTCGTCACGGCCACGCCGGGAGCGGTCGTGGCGTTCATGATCCAGAACGTGGGCGAGGCGGGCCACCTGCTGCACATCGGCCTCGCGGCGGCGCTGGCGGTCGGACTCTTCGGCGCGGTCGCCCTCGGCGGGGTCCGCGCCGCGGAGCGCCTCGACAGCCGGCTCGGCGGCGGCCTCCTGGCCGGCCTGACGGCGTGGACGCTTGCCGCACTGCTCACGCAGGCGCCCGCGCTCGCACTCGGGACCGCCCTCCCCGTGGCCGCTGTCGCCGGGCTCGCCGGCCCGCGGCGCGCCCCGCCCGAACTCGACGCCTCCCGCCGGCGCGCACTCGGGAGCGTCGCGGGCGTCGTTGCCTTCGTGGGCGGCGCGGCCGGCGTGGGCGCCCTCCGGTCGAGCGAGGACCCGCTTGACGCCGCCCCCGGAACTGGCGACGTCGACGTCCGGCTCCGGGAGGCCGAGGAGCGCTCGTTGTCGGTCGACAGCGACGCGCTGCCCGGCCTCGTCAGCGAGATCGGGGGCTTCTACAACGTGGATATCGCGGAGTTCGAGCCCGAACTCCCGGCCGAGGAGTGGTCGCTGACCGTCACCGGCGAGACCGCCGAGGGTGACCTGACCGTCGACTTCGATGCCCTGCTGGAGCGGCCGGTGGAGCACCGCTTCGTGACGCTTCGGTGCGTCGGCGAGGAGCTCAACGGCCACAAGCTCGACACTGCCGTCTGGACCGGGACGCCGGTCGCGCCGCTGCTCGACGCGGTCGACCCGGACGGTGAGTGTGGCTGTGTCGTCCTGCGGGGTGACGACGGCTACTTCGTGGAGTACCCCGTCGAGGTCCTCCGGGATGGCTTTCTGGCCTGGGGGATGAACGGGAAGGAACTCCCGTCCCAGCACGGCCACCCGGTCCGGATACTCGCGCCCGGTCACTGGGGGGAGACCAACGTCAAGTGGCTCACCGAAATCGAGGTCCTCGACCGGGAGATGGACGGCTACTGGGAGCAGCGTGGCTGGGAGGGGACGGGGCCGGTCAACACCGTCGCGAAGCTCTGGGAGGAAGGGATCACCCGGCTCGAGGACGGGCGGGTCGAGCTGGCCGGCCACGCCTACGCCGGGACCCGCGGAGTCGACCGCGTCGAGGTATCGACCGACGGCGGGGACACCTGGGCCGAGGCGGCCCTCTCGGCACCGCTGCCGGACGAGGACGTCTGGCGGCAGTACCGGTATCGCTTCGAGCCCGAGGGGAGCCACGAGGTGGTAGTCCGGGCGGTCGACGGCACCGGAACCGTCCAGGCCGGCGAACGCTCCGACTCGTTTCCCTCCGGGGCCGCAGGCTGGGTCCGACGGACGGTCGGTGCGTAGCGTGTCGCCCGTCCGGGCGGCCCGAACCACCAGCATCCGTCACAGTTCCCGTCGAGAGTCGGGTGTGATACCGTGTCGAAACGACTTTCACGATACTCCCGGCATCAACGGACAGCCAATGGAGAAGGCCCTGTGGTACCTGTTCGCGGGCACGCGCGGCGGGGCAAACAGGGTCCGGATCGTCCGCGAGCTCGAGGACCGGCCCCGCAACGCCAACGAACTGGCCGGGCGCCTCGAGGTCGACTACAACACCGTCACCCACCACCTGGACATGCTCGAGGAACACGACGTCATCGAACCCGGCGGAAGCGACTACGGCAAGCTGTACTTTCTGACTGACCGGTTCGAGCGACACTGGGAGACGTTCGAGGAGATTACCGAGGAGGTGAACTGAGATGGCGATGGGACCGGCGGTCATGGGCGCGATGGGGCTGGCGGGAGTCAACGCCGCCATCCTGGTCGTCCTGTCGGGAGTCTGGGTGCGCAACTACCGGACCTTCCGGTCGAATCTCACCCTCGCGCTACTGGCCTTCGGGGTCGTGCTCCTCCTGGAAAACCTCATGGCCGTCTACTTCTTTTTCAGCATGGGGTCGCTGTACGCCGACAGTCCACTGGTCGGCGAGGCGGTGCTCGTGTTGCGGGGACTGCAGTTTCTCGCACTGGTCTTTCTGACCTACGTGACGATGCAGTGACCCCACCGCAAACCCTGCGGGCGGCACAAGCGTCATACGGCACCGTCCCCCCATACAGGTATGGACGTGCAGGTACGCGGACCGGGGCCGGCCGACCCGTTTCTCGGAGCACGGGACCTGTTCGCGACAGAGCGCGACCTCGACTGGCCTGTGACGGTCCGGGTCGTCGACGACCCCGACGAGCGGACCCGCGCCAGCCACACCGACGACGCCCACCGGCTGACCATCTCCCGGCAGGCTGCTACCTCGGCGATGGCCCGCGAACTCGCCCTCCACGAGTTCGCCCACATGCACCACTACGAGGCCGACCACCCATCCCACACCCAGTCCACCGAGGAGGCCATCTTCCTCGCGCTCGCGGGCCGCAGCGTCGAGCAGCGCAAGCTCACCCACTGCTACCAGATCGCAAACCACATGAAGGACATCTACGCCGACGACCTCTGGCTGGAGGTCGCCCCTGCCAACAAGCTTGTCGCCTTCCTCGAATCTTCGCTGGCGGCGGCGGTCGCGGACTGCCCGGAAGACCCGGGGACGTGGGAGCGCGTGGCGGCGAAGCCGCCACGGGGCGAGGAGCCGGCGCAGCCGGTCTCCCGACTCACACCGGCCGCCGACCCCGAGATCACCGCTGTCAACGCTGGCTTCGCGCTCGCGCTCGTCGAACGCCACGACCTCGTCGCCGGGGACCACCGCCTCTACGACCTCGCGCACGCCGCTGCCGCCGACGCCCCGGAGGTCGACCTCTCGGCGTTCAAACACCACTTCCGCTCGCTGGCGCCCGACCCCGGCGAGAGCGAGTACCGGAAAGCGCTCGTAGATGTCACACGCGCGTACGCTGGGGGTGCGGGGCCGGCCGCGGACTGACGGCTCCGGGACGGGGCTGGAACGTGGCCGCAAAGAGAGAACCGACAGTTAGCGTGCGGCGGCCGCGACGCGCTCTTTTTCCTCTTTCTGGTTGACGGCGTAGGTGGAGACGTCGTTGTTGGCAGCACCGGTGAGCTGCTGGGCGACGGCGGTGGCGGCGTCGGTCTCGGACTTGAAGGAGTCGCTGTGGACCCCTTCGGCGATGAACTTCAGCGACTGGTCCACCCGGCGCTGCGGGGAGATGTCGACGGCCTTCGGGACGGAAATACCGCCGTACTTCAGGCGGACGGTCTCCTCGCGGGGTGCCGTGTTCTCGATGGCCTCGACGAGTATCTGGACCGGGTGCTCGCCGGTCCGGTCGTGGATGGTATCGAAGGCGTCCCGAACGAGCGATGTCGTCAGCTGCTTCTTGCCGGTGTTCTCGTCGGTCTGCATCAGCCGGTTGATGAGCCGCTCGACGATGCTGATCTCCGACTTCTTGAACTGCTTGTCGGCGTGGCGACCCATCGTGTGTGCGATGGGCGTGACCGTGATGTACCGCTCGGTGGAGGGGTCGCCGTACTCGATGTCGTCGACGCTCCAGCGCTGAAAGAGCAGCGCGTCGCTGTCCTCGCTGCCGGGCGCGTCCGGCTCGGGCTGGTCGGTGCTCATCTGACTGGCTTCTCCGCGTTGCCCCGCACCAGTTCGATCAGCGAGACGCCGTTGACCTTCTCGACCTTGTAGTTGACCCCGGAGAGGTCACCCATCGCACGACCCTTCGCGCCGCCGATGCCCGCGATGGTCACCTCGTCGTGTTCGTCGATGAAGGAGATAGCGCCGTCGCCAGGACAGAAGGCGGTGACCTGCTTGCCGTTTTTGATGAGCTGGACCCGGACGCACTTCCGGATGGCCGAGTTGGGCTGTTTCGCTTCGATGCCGACCTTCTCGAGGACGATACCCCGCCCCTGCGGGGCGCCCTCGAGGGGGTCCGACTTCTCGCCGAGCC
>CAZOWU010000174.1:0-4718 GCA_964583735.1 uncultured Halobacteriales archaeon
CCGACCCCTACGCCGCCCGCCGACTCAGGAAGGAGGACGACCGCGGCCGCTACCGGCCGCTCTCGACAGCTCCCACGCTCCAGCACGGCTGGGTCTTCGCCGACCTCGCGCCGGCCGACCTCGTCCGGGCAGTCGAGGGGTTCTACCCGGCGACGGTGGCGAACTGGCACCGCGAGCGCGAGGGGGAGCTAGACGTAACTCACTGGAAAGAGGCTACCGGCCGCCAGACCGGGATCTACGGCGTCGTCCAGACCTGGAACCGCGGGGAAGGCCACGAGCACGTCGACTGGGTTGCCGAGGCCTGTTGTGACGACTCGCAGTGCCTGAAGCGCCGGGAGTGGGGGTACGATGCCGACACCCCGCTCGCGGTCAACGGCGGTGGCGGCGTGTTCCCCTGTCGGGAACCCTGTTCGCTGGTCGTCGCGACTGCCCGCCGGTGGACCCGGCTGGAGGCAGAGGAGCCACAGACCTACGAGTTCGAACTGACGCCAAGCGAGAAAGCGCAGGTCGAGACGATCATCGACGCTGTCGCCGACGGTCGGACCGAGGAGATTCGCGAGGCCGACACCGCCGACGACGCCAACCGCTACCGGGCCCGTTTTCTCCGGGCCAAGCGATTCGACGAGGCGGGCAATCTCTGTGGTGTCCCGACCAACCCGGAAGGCGGGGACGAGAGCGGCGCCAGCGCTGGCGACGACATCGACGGAAACGACGGCAGTACCGCCGAGGACGACTCCGGGGGGAGCAACGGGTAGCACCGCCACAGAGCGCCGTGTCAGCGCGACTCAGAGACGTATCACTTACACAAGCTTTATCTGTTGCGTGGGCTTCAGTGAGAGTGCAATGGCGCAAGGTAAGGTTGATTTCTTCAACGACACCGGCGGTTACGGCTTTATCGACACTGATGATGCGGACGAGGACGTCTTTTTCCACATGGAGGACGTCGGCGGCCCGGATCTCGAAGAAGGTCAAGAGGTTGAGTTCGAAATCGAAGACGCACCGAAAGGGCCGCGGGCGCAGAACCTGACCCGGCTGTAAGGTGACTTCCCAATTTTGCGTTTATTCGACCGGATAGCAACGGCTCCACGTTGCTCGATACCGGTCAGGCTGGCTCCGGTGAAGTACCGACTGTAGACATGGCCGATACTTTTCAAGCGGAGGGGTTGCGCGAGTACTTCAGCACTCGATGACTTCGCGGTCCTTCCAGAACGCCCCCCTCCCAACGGTGTGAGTTTTCGGGCCCTGAAACACTGCTCCGGGATTTTATACTGTAGAGTCGAACGTCGAGGTATGGATACTGCCCTCCACAGACGCGAATTCCAAGCCAGCCGTGCCTTCGGGGTGACGGGCGCGCTCGCAGGCTGTGTTGACCCCGACGTCGCGGTGTCCGTCGAATCGGTCCCGGCCGACCGGGAGAAGCACCGAACTGAACACGTCTGCTCCGTGATGGTCAACGGCGACGACCGCAAGGCTGAAGCCACCGAGGAGCGCCGAGAGGTCTGACATGCTACGGAAGTTCGGTCGTGCCGTTGCGACCAACTTTTTTCTTGGGTTCTCGGTCCTGAGCCTCGGTCTCGTGGTCTTCGCGACAGTACACGGACTGTTGCTCTACTCCTTCATCCACTCCGTGGTGGGTATCTTCTCGTATATGCATCACGTCGTTCACATGTCCACCCCACTAGACGACATCGAGGACAGGTACGTTGCAGACGGCTTCAGGTGACCGACGTACCCACCTTCGCGGACCTGCCCGAGCGAGCCGGGAACCGACTCGCCCACGTCCGACGGTCATCTCGGAGTGGGTCATCTCGCCGGTAGTAGCCGGAAGCGGTTGCTACCGTACTTATATTTTTTCCCGCTACGCAGGTCACGAAATCCGTTCTGGGCACTTTTTATCCCCCACGTCGTAGGTGCTGGTGCCGACAGCGCCTGTCGGTTGGTCCCCATGACACGCTCCACGTCAGATCCCCGCGACATCGCTGACAGCATCCGGGCCCAACGTGCCCGACAGCGGCGCGAGACCGACGAAGACACCGAATGACGTCCTCCCCACTTCCCACGGCACAGCAACACGCCGAGACAGCCGTGGGACCGCCGACAGTCGTCCGCGAAACCGAGAAGCAGTCACACCGCCGGCTGCTGCGGTCACAGCAACCCGTTTGCGCCCCTTCGGAGTACGGACGCGCCCGCTCAGAACGACTCTGACTCCCCCGCAAGCACCTCGTAGCTATCGAGCGTACCCGCCATCGAGGGGGCATCCTCGTCGTCTTTCCGCTGGGTTCCGTAGTCCATCCACCGACCGCGACTGTAGCTGTACATCTCGAATGTATCCGCTGTCTCGAGGACGACGTCGACGACGGCATCCTCGGGTGCGTCGGCGGGGACGACACTCGACCGAACGCCGTCGTCGTGTCGCATCACCCAGACGGCGACGACTTCCGACCGCTCCTCGAACAGTCCGGCAGTCTCATCGGCCGACAGCGGCTCCTCCGGCCACCCTTCCGCAGGCTCGGGTTCGTCCATACTGCGTCCACGGGCTGCAGTGTCTTGGGCCTGGTCCCGGTCACGGCCACTCCACGGAACGAGCAGCGGGTCGGTCCCCCGCGCCGAGCACAGGCTTTCCTCCGAGGAGCCCCAACAGGAGGTATGGCCGGACAACCGGAGCAGCTGGCGGCCGTCGACAGCACCGACCTCTCGGGTGTAGAAGCACTCGTCACCGGCTCGACCAGCGGGATCGGCCGGGAGGCGGCGCTCGCGCTCGGCCGGCTCGGTGCCGAGACTGTCGTGGTCCACGGCCGGGACGAGGAGGCGGGCGAGAGGCTTGCTGATGACCTCTCCAGAAGTGGAGCCGATGGGAAGTTCGTCCGGGCCGACTTCGCGGACGTCGACTCAGTCAGAGAGCTGGCGGCGACAGTCCGCGCCGAGACCGGGGGGCTCGACCTTCTTCTCAACAACGCCGGCGGCTTCTTCCGGGGGAGCCGCCGGACCGACCTCGGTGTCGAGTACACCTTCCACGTCAACCACCTCTCGCCGTACCTGCTCACCGCGGAGTTGCTCGACCACCTGACAGAGGGGGCGCGCGTCGTCACGACCGCCTCTGCCGCCCATAGCGGCACGTCGCTGGATATCGAACGCACGACGGAGTCCAACCCCGACGCAGGGGGGTGGGCCTACAGCCACTCGAAACTCGCGAACGTCCTCTTCGCGGCCGAACTCGCCAGACGGCTCGATGCTGCCGGGCAGCCGCTGACCTCGAACAGCGTCCACCCGGGCGCGATCCCCGGCAGCGGCTTCACCCGGTTTCTCCCCGGGCCGCTCCCGCGGCTCGTCCAGCTACTCGAGGCCGTCCCCGGGGTCACCTCCGTCGCGGACGGGGCTGCCGAACTGCTCTTCGTTGCGGTCTCCGACCGGACCGCGGACGTGAGCGGGCGGTACTTCGCCGGCCAGCAGCCGACCACCCCCTCCGGGCCGGCCCGCGACCCCGAGAACGCCCGCCTGCTCTGGACCGAGAGCGCGCGGCTGCTCGACATCGAGGAACCGCTGGCGGAGTACGCGGAGCCAGAGACAGCGTAAGACCCCGGCAGTCCGTTACTGTTCTTTGGCGCCGGGATTGGTCACCGCGCCGTTGGCTGCCGACCCGAAGTCACGCACGTACTTCGCGAGGATACCGGTCGTGTACGGCGGGTCGGGTTCGTGACGCTCCTCGAGACGGCCCTCGACCTCCTCGTCGGAGAGGTCGACCTCGAGGGTCCGGTCGGGGATGTCGACGGTGACCTGGTCGCCGTCCTCGATGGCCGCGATGGGGCCGCCCGCGTAGGCTTCGGGCGCGACGTGGCCGATCATCGGCCCCCGGGTCGCTCCCGAGAAGCGCCCGTCAGTCAGGAGGGCAACGTCCTCCTCGTGGCCCTGGCCGACGACTGCGGCCGTGACGCCGAGCATCTCCCGCATCCCCGGGCCGCCGCGGGGCCCCTCGTTGCGGATGACTAAGGTGTCGCCGGACTCGATGTGCCCTTCCTGGACATAGCGCATCGCGTCCTCCTCGCTCTCGAAGACGCGGGCGGGGCCCTCGTGGTGGAACGTGTCGTCGCCGGTGACCTTCAGCACGCCCCCGCGGGGTGCGAGGTTACCTTTCAGGATCTTGATTGCACCCTCCTCCTGTTTGGGGTCGTCGACGGCGTAGAGCCAGTCGGCCTCGACCTCTTCCTCCGGCGGGAGCTGCCCGGTCTCCTCCAGATGGGCGACCTCCTCGGCGATGGTGCGGCCGGTGACCGTCATCGCGTCGCCGTGGACCAGGTCGGCGTTCAGCAGCCGGCGGAGCACGACAGGGACGCCCCCGAGTTCGTGCAGGTCCTTCATCACGCGGGTGCCGCCGGGCTGGAGGTTGGCGACCTTGGGGGTACGCCGGGAGATTTCGTCGAACTCCTCGATGGCGAGGTCGATGCCGGCCTCGGCAGCCATCGCCAGCAGGTGGAGGACGGCGTTGGTCGAGCCGCCGATGGCGACCTGGAGCGTGATGGCATTCTCGAAGGAGTCCTTGGTCAGGAAGTCGGAGGGTTTCCGACCGGCTTCGACGGCCTCGACGGCGAGTTCGCCCGCGCGCTCGGCCTCGAGGTAGCGGGACTCGTCCTCGGCGGGTGGGCTGGCGCTACCCAGCGGCGCGAAGCCCAGCGCCTCGCTGATCGAGGCCATCGTGTTCGCGGTGAACATCCCGCCACACG
>CAZOWU010000175.1:0-4698 GCA_964583735.1 uncultured Halobacteriales archaeon
CGCTCGTTCGCTCCGCTCACGAGCGTTCCGCCAGCCACGCCAGCAGGCCGTTCTGGGCGTGCATCCGGTTCTCGGCCTGGTCCCAGACGATGGCGTTGTCGCTCTCGAGGGCGTCGTCGGTGACCTCCTCGCCGCGGTGGGCGGGCAGGCAGTGCATCAGCGGCCGGTCGCCCAGCAGGTCGGTCGTCACTTGGAAGCCCTCGAAGGCCCGGAGTTTCTCCTTGCGCTCGTCCTCCTGGCCCATCGAGACCCAGACGTCCGTGTAGACGACATCTGCCTCGGCCACGGCGGTCCGGGGGTCGCTCGTGCGTTCGGGCGGGCTCCCGAGGGCGGCTGCGCGCTCGTAGACGGCGTCGTCGATGCCGTAGCCCTCGGGGGTGGCGACGGTCACGTCGAGGCCGACCATCGCCGCGCCGAGCACGAACGACTGGCAGACGTTGTTGCCGTCGCCGACCCAGGCGACGCGGGTGTCGAAGCCGAACTTCTCGCGGACCGTCAGCAGGTCCGCGAGCGTCTGGCAGGGGTGGGCGTCGTCGGTCAGTCCGTTGACCACGGGCACGGTGGCGTACTCCGCAAGCTCCTCGACGTCGCCGTGGTCGAACACCCGCGCCATGATGAAATCGGCATAGCGGGAGACCGCGCGTGCGGTGTCTCTGATCGGCTCGCCGTGGCCCAGGTGGATGTCGTCGGGGCCAAGGAAGACGGCGTGGCCGCCGAGCTGGGTCATCCCCGTCTCGAAGGAGACGCGCGTGCGCGTCGAGGGCTTCTCGAATATCATCGCGAGCGTCTGCCGGGCGAGGGGGTTGCCGGCCGCCTCCGGGCCGGCAGCTTCGAGTTCGGCCGCACGGTCGAGCACCGCCTCGAGGTCCGCGAGATTCAGGTCGTCGATATCTACGAAGTCCATCATTCCTCTAGCAGGCGTTCGGTGACGTCCTCGAGGATGGCCACGGTCTCGTCGTACTCGGCCAGCCCGAGGTGTTCGTTTGGCGCGTGGTCCAAGTCGGAGTTGCCGGGGCCGTAGGTGACCATCGGACAGTCCCAGTGCTGTGCGTAGACGTTCATGTCGCTGGTGCCGGTCTTGCGGAGCAGCCGGGGGTCGCCCCCGCGCCCGCGGATGGCCGCCCGGAACGCCCGCGCAACTGGCGTCCGGGGGCTCTGCATCACCGGCTCGACCTTGTCGTTCCAGTGGACCGTCCCGAGTTCGAGGTGGCCGTCGGCGATTTCGCGGACCTCGTCGGTGGTGAACTCCGGGGGAACCCGCAGTTGCACGTCGATGGTCGTCTCCACGGAGAGGCCGTCGTCGGTGATCCCGCCATCGAAGGAGACCGGCTTTGGCGTCACCCGCTCGAAGACGGGGACCCACTCGTCGTGACCGAACTCCTCTTCGACGCGGTTCCACCACCCGATCCCCTCCTGGATGGCGTTTTTGTCCGGCCGCGAGGAGTGGCCCGACTCGGAGGTGGCGACGTAGGTGCCACCGAGCAGCCCCCTGTACCCGAGGGTGATCCCCTCCCAGCCGGACGGTTCGCCGTTGATAACCGCGTCGGGGGCCGGGCGGTCCTCGACGAGATGGCGGCCGCCACGGGAGTCGACCTCCTCGCCGACGACGCCGGCGAAGCTGGCGCCCGTCTGGACCGCGGCGACGGCCATCGCCGCCAGCGGCCCCTTTGCGTCGACGCTGCCCCGGCCCCAGAGCACGCCGACGGTTCCTGCGCCTTCGATGCCCACGGGCGGCTTGTCACCGCCCCAGCGGACGTCGACGTGGGGCATCTCCTCGACCCGGACCGGGATGTCGCCGGGGACGGTGTCGATGTGAGAGGTGAGGAGGACGCCGTCGTCGGCGGGCGCCCGGAGGTTCCCGACCTCGTCGATGTAGGCCTCGCGGCCGTGGCGCTCGAAGTAGCTGTTCAGCTGCTCGGCGCAGGGCCGCTCGTCGCCGGTGACCGAGGGGACCGAGACCAGCTGCTCCAGCAGTTCCCGGGGCTCGGTCCCGGCGCGCTGGGTGGTCGTCATCCGACCACCTCAGCCATCGCCTCGACCACGCGGTCGGCGTGGCGGCGTTCGAGCGTCAGCGGTGGGAGCAGCCGCACTACCGTCCGGCCGGCGGGCAGCGCGAGCACTCGGTGGGTTATCGCCAGCTGCTTCAGATAGCGGTTGGCGCCCCGCTTGACCTCGATGCCGACCATCAGCCCCTCGCCGCGGACGTCGCGGGCGTTGTCGAGCGTCGCCTCGAGTTCCTCGCGCAGGTACGTCCCCACGTCCGCGGCGTGGGCGGGAACCTCCTCTTCGACGACCGTTTCGACGGTCGCCTTCGCGGCCGCCGAGATGACGGGGCCACCCGAGAACGTGGAGGCGTGGGAGCCGTAGTTCTCGGCGACCCAGTCCCGGCACAGCGTCGCGCCGACGGGCAGGCCGTTGCCGAGTCCCTTGGCCGCCGTGAGCATGTCCGGGACGACGTCGGTCCACTCGGCGGCCCACAGCGTCCCCGTCCGCCCCATCCCGGTCTGGACCTCGTCGAAGATCAGGGCCGCACCCTGCTGTGCGGTGTGGACGCGGGCGGTCTGGAGGAACTCCTTCGTCGGGGGGTTGATCCCGCCTTCACCCTGGATGGGCTCGACGATCACGGCGGCGGTCTCGTCGTCGACCGCCTCGGCCATCGCCTCGCTGTCCCCGTACGGGACGAACTCGACGTCCTCGATCAGCGGTTCGTAGGGTTTCTTGTACTTGTCTTTCCAGGTCGTCGACAGTGCCCCCATGGTCCGGCCGTGAAAGCCCTGCATGGTGGCGACGATCTTCGTCTGTCCATCGCCGGTGGCGGCGCGGGCGAACTTCAGCGCGGCCTCGTTTGCCTCCGTTCCCGAATTGCAGAGCCAGGTCTTGTTGATGTCGCCGGGAGCCGTCTCGGCCAGCAGCTCGTAGAGGTCGGTCCGGACTCCGACGGGGTAGGAGGCCTGGACGTAGGTCAGGCGGTCGAGCTGGTCGCGGACAGCCGCCTGGACGCCCTCGTGGCCGTGGCCAAGCGGGACGCAGGCGTAGCTGGCGCCGGCGTCGAGATACTCGGTGCCGCCGTCGTCGTAGAGGTGGACGCCGTCACCCCGCTCGATCTGAATGGGCTTCTCGGCGAAGACGAAGCCGCTCATGTGTTCTCCTCCAGGGCGCCCGGGTAGATATGTGTCCCGTCTCCTTCCAGCGCGGTCATCACCGGGCGGTCGATGTTCGCGTCGGCGACCACGACCTCCGCGGCACCACCCTCCAGGGCCTCGCCGGCGGCCATCACCTTCCGGCCCATACCGCCCTCCGCGAGTGACTCCAGGCGGTCCCACTCCGCGGGCTCGTCGACCTCGCGAACCAGCGTGCCGCGGTCCCCGGGGTCCTCGAGGATACCGGGGACGTCCGTCAACAGTAGTAGCGTCGCGTCGAGCGCGCCGGCGACCGCTGCCGCCGCGCGGTCGGCGTCGGTGTTGACTGGAGTGACCGTCGCGCGTCCTTGGTCGTCCTCCCCGTCTTCCCCGGCCATCGGCGGGCTGACAACCGGTGTGTATCCGTCCGCGACCAGCCCGGCGAGCAGGTCGGCGTTGACCTCCCTGGGCGTGCCGGAGTGGTCGCCCCGCCGGACCTTCCGCTTGCCGTCCTCGACGACCCGGACCGCCGACTTCCGGGGGCCACACAGGAGTTGCCCATCGACCCCCGAGAGGCCGACGGCGTCGACACCCTCGCTCTGGAGGGTGGCGACGAGCTCGGTGTTCAGGAGGCCGGGCATCACCATCTCGAAGACGTCCATGGTTTCCTCGTCGGTGAAGCGCCCCGTCACCCCCGAGGGGGTCTCGACGTACTCCGGCTCGACCCCCAGCCGCTCGAGGGTGTCGTCGACGGCTGTCGAGCCGCCGTGGACCACAATCACGTCCTCGGCGTCGCGGTCCCCGCCTTCGGCGTCGCTTTTGACCAGTGCTGCAATGTCTGCGAGCGCGCCCGCGGGGTCGACCGCGCGAGCACCCCCGATCTTGATGACTATCATGGTGCGCCAACAGGGTGCAGCCCGCGGAAGTCCAGGCCGGCTGTCTCCTCGATGCCCAGCGCAACGTTGGCGGCGTGGACGGCCTGGCCAGCGGAGCCTTTCAGCATGTTGTCTATCGCGGCGAAACAGACGAGACGCTTGTTCGAGGCGTCGAGTTCGAAGCCGACCTCCGCGCGGTTGGTGCCCACGACCGCCTTGGGCTCGGGGTAACGGTAGACCCCGCCGCCGCCCGCGACCAGCTCGACGAACGGTTCCTCCTCGTAGGCGCCCCGGTAGGCCCCCCAGAGGTCGCCCTTCGAGACGGGCTCGCCGGGGAAGACGTGACACGTCGCGGCGGCCCCGCGGGTCATGTCGACCGCGTGCACGGTGACCCGTCGGGGCGTAGGGCCGGACGACGCCCGAACGCTCGGGGTGGGAGGCGGCCTCCCCGCCGCCCGCGCCACCCTCGCTCGACCCGACTTTCACGTCGACGACAATCCGTTCCTCGCCCGTCAGCACACCCTCCTCCACGAGGGGCATGAGCCCCAGGATCGTGGCGGTGGCGTTGCAGCCGCCGGCGGCGATCAACTCGGCGCCCGGCAGCGCCTCGCGGTTGAGCTCCGGCAGGGCGTACACCGACTCCGCGAGCAGTTCCGGCCGCTCGTGGCCGTCGTACCACTCCTCGTACTGGGCCTCGCTGTCGA
>CAZOWU010000176.1:0-4670 GCA_964583735.1 uncultured Halobacteriales archaeon
CGACCAGCGACAGCAGGAGCTCGTCGAGGCTACACGTGACCAGGTCCTCGTCGAAGGTGACATCGGCGTCGACCGCGCCGCCGGTGACCGCCGCCATCACTTCCTCCGGCGTCTCGTCGCGCCCGGCACCCTGAACGCGCCGTAGCAACCGTGGCGTGGCTGCCGGTATCCCGTCGTCGTGCATCGCCGTGTGTCTGTCCTCGCTTGACATGGTAAATAGGCTGCGCTTACAGGTTACGGTCGGACCCATATAACTCATCGAGTGCGTTTTCTGGGTGTGAAAGAACCCGCCCAACTCGGCGTAGCAATAAATGCTTATGCTCCCGGCTGGTAACGATTAGATAGTGGGCGACGATAGAACCATCGAAGATATCCTCGACACCATCGGCGACGAGCACGCACGGCAGGTGCTGGCCTCCATCAGCCGCGAACCCAAGCCGGCCAAGGAACTCGCTGAGGAGTGTGACCTGTCGCTGCCGACCATCTACCGCCGCGTCGAGATGCTCGAGGAGAACGACCTCGTGAAAGACCGGACGCTGGTCGCCGACGACGGCAACCACTACAAGGTCTACGAGTGTAACTTCGAGAGCACCGTCATCACCCTGGACGACGACGAGTATCGGGTCCGGATCTACCGCGAGGAGAACCTCCCTGACCGGTTCAGCCAGCTCTGGGACGACCTCAGCGCGGAGTAGCCACCCCCATACCGGGAGGTGGCTCCGGGCCGTGTGGACGACTGCTCCGGGTCCCGAGTAGTGGCGCTTATTACCGTCACGCGTGACATCTGAAAAAAATGGTCGACGCCGCCGCGGTCGCGAGGGGGGTTCTGCTCGTTATGCGCTTTGCAATGTTCGGGCTTTCGCTGGGCCTCACAGTCGTCAGCTTCCAGGCGTACCGCAAGCGCCCCTCCCAGCGTCTGCAGTACGCGTTTCTCGGGTTTGCCTTCATCAGCATGGGCGTGGCGGTAAGCAGTGTCATTACCCAGCTGGGCGCCGATGCGAGCGAACTCGTCCGCCTCTTCTTCCAGATGACCGGGGCGCTGCCACTCATCATCGGGTTCAGCATGCTGTACGTCTCGCTGTACCGGTGAGTCCTCCCGGCCCGTGCCCGGAGCCGGCGCTGGACGCCAGCGTGGACCGGGATCGGTTCCAGGACCCGACCGGGAGCCGGAGCCGGGCCGTTTATACGTCCCGGTGGTCACTAGAGTGACCATGACCGAGCCCAGCCCAGAGGTCGTCCGCCTGTTCGGTGGTCCGGGCAGCGGGAAGACGACCGCGCTGCTGGACCGCGTCGAACAGTTACTCGAAGAAAACGACGACGTCGAGGTACGGGACGTGCTCGTTGTCTCGTACACGCGAGCGGCGGCGGCGGAGATCCGCGAGCGCCTCGCCGAGCGTCTCGACACCTCCCCCCGGTCGCTCCGGGGCAACGTCTCGACGATGCACGCCAAGGCCTACGACCTCCTCAATCTCTCGCGGGGGGACGTCGTCGGCGAGTCCGACAAGGAAGAGTACTGTGACGAGTACGGCATCGACTACGAGGACGAGTACGAGGGTTCGCGGCGGCGGTCGGCCCGGTCGACGACCCTCGGTAACAAGGTGATCGCTACCAGTCAGTGGCTCCAGCGCACCTCCCGGGACGTCGCCGACTGGTACGACGTCCCGTTCAAGTGGGACGACGAGGAGGTCCGCCTCCCGCCGGACATCGACGACAACGCCCAGACCGGCAACAAGTACACCCCGACCTGGCCCTCCGACGACGACCGCTTGGACATTCCCGAGGCGATCCGCGCCTGGCGGACCTACAAGGGCGAGCACGACCTGGTCGGCTTCGCGGACATGCTCACGCGGGTCAACCAGCGGTCGTTGCTGCCGAGCGTCGACTATCTGGTTATCGACGAGTTTCAGGACATCACTACGCTCCAGTACGAGGTCTACGAGGAGTGGCGCTCCCACATGGAGCGGGTGCTGATCGCCGGCGACGACGACCAGGTCGTCTACGCCTGGCAGGGCGCAGACCCGGACCTTTTGCTCGACGAGGCGGTCACCGACGACGTCGTCCTCCCCAACTCCTACCGCCTGCCTTCCCGGATCCTCGACGTGGTGAACCAGGAGGTCAGCCACATCGAGAAACGCCAGGAGAAAGACCTCGAACCCCGCAAAGAGGGCGGCACCGTCGAGGCGGTCAGCCGGCCGTCGATGCTCGACCTCATGCGGAACGTCCGCGCCACCGCCGAGGACGACGACGGGACCGTCATGGTCCTGTTCCGGGCGCGCTACCAGATGTTCCAGTTCATCGACGAGTTCATCGACGAGGGGATCCCCTTCGCCTGCCTGACCGACCAGCGGATGTGGACCGACCGCCTCTGCCAGTACGTCGACGCCATCGAGTCCCTCGCGGCCGAGGAGCCCGTGACGGGACTGCAGGCCCGCCGGCTGGCGGACATGCTCGCCGACTCCGCGTTCGGGACGGGCGACCGCGACGAGCTGTTCGACGAACTGGATGCGCTGGAGGAGGAGAGCGGCGTCGAGGACGTCACGGAACTGCGCGTCGACCCCGAGACCATCCGGGAGCACGCTCCCTTCACCCCCGAGCCACCCGCCGCGGCCGACATGCTCCGGAAAGTCACGAACTTCCAGGAGCGCTCCGTGGACGCCTACTTCAACAGCACCTACGATGAGATGGACCGCGACCGGGTGCGCCTGGGAACCATCCACTCCGCGAAGGGTCGGGAGGCCGACCACGTCTTCGTCGCCACCGACCTCACCGAGAAGGTCGTCGAGCAGATGGCCGCCAGGGTCGAACAGGAGGGCCGGGACGTTCCCGGTGTCGAGGAGTTCACGAAACACACAGACCCCGTCCCGACCCTCACCGACAACGAGCGCCGCGTCTTCTACGTCGGAATGTCCCGGGCTCGCGAGCGGCTCGTCCTGCTCGAGAACCTGGTCGACGGCGCCCCAACCCTTCCCGTCGACGTCCTCCTGCACAACGAGCCAAGCGAGCGTAGCATCGAGGATGCCCTCGAGGCGGACGCCCCGGTCGCCGGGCAGTAGCTCAGCTCTCGCGGTCCGAGTCCGAGTCCGAGTCGGAATCGGGCTCGGGCTCGGGCTCTTTCGCGACCCGACCGACGACCCGCTCGGCCAGCAATCCCGGCAGGTCCCTGGGTGTGACGACGTACTTCTCGACCAGAACCATCCCGGCGGCGATAGCGAGGAAGGTGGCGCCGCCCAGGACCTCCCCACGAGTCAGAAACTGGAGCCCCAGCAGGGCGACGGGAATTGCGAGGATGAGCGTGGCGGCGAGCTGGACCAGCCCGATGATACCGCGGCTCACTGTCGGGTCAAGGCAGCCGCCGCCGAAAAGCCCGCCGGTCGCGGTCGGCTGCGCAGGCGGAGAAGAGGAGTGGAAGGGAAAGGGACTTTCGCGTGCCGGCCCGAATCTGTGTATGTTCACAGGGATCGTCGAAGAGACCGGCGAGGTGCTCGCGGTCGCGGACAAGCCCGGGGGACGGCGGCTCCGGGTCGGGACCACCTTCACGGGGCTCACCCAGGGACAGAGCGTCAGCGTCAGCGGGGCCTGTCTGACAGTCGAGGACGACGGTGAGGGCTGGTTCGAGGTCTTCCTGGCCAGCGAGACTGTCGACCGGACCTACCTCGGCACGGCCGAGGAGGGCGACCGGATCAATCTCGAACGCGCCCTCCCCGCCGAGGGCCGGCTGGACGGCCACTTCGTGCAGGGCCACGTCGACGGCACCGGCGAGGTGCTGGGGGTCGAGCAGGTCGGTGGCGTCTCCGCGAGCGCCGCGAGCGGAGGCCCGTCGGACTCCGAGGAATCCGACGGTGACTGGTACTTCGAGTTCTCACTGCCCGACGACCAGGCGAAGTACGTCGTCGAGAAAGGTTCTATTGCGGTCGACGGGATCAGCCTCACTGTCGCCGACCGCCGGGAAGACGCGTTCACCGTCGCCGTCATTCCCGAGACCTACGAGGTGACCACGCTTTCGGAGAAGGCGGTCGGCGACCCGGTCCACCTGGAGGTCGATGTGGTGGCGAAGTACGTCGAGAACATCCTCGACGCGGGGATGGTCGAGCGCCTGGCCGAGAGTGTCGAGTAAGCAAGCGAGCGGAGTGAGCGCGGTTCACCGGACGCGACCGAAGGGAGCGTCCAGCCGTTTTCGCCCACGTTTTTGCGCCGAGTGGTGGCCCGCGGTCATCCGAGGCACAAAACTGTGGGCTAGAGAAAGTCCCGGACCTCGGAGTACCACATGTCGTGTTCCTCGGCCTCGTCGATGGCGTGAGCGACCCGGGCAGCGATGGCGTGCCAGCACAGGTCGGTCGGGTCGGCGGCGTCGAGATTGTACTCGGCGTCCTTGCAGGTGCAGCCGTCGTCCTCGACGACGTACTCGTCCTCGTGGCCGACGACGACGGTAAAATCGCGGTACTCCTTTACGCGACCCTCGCCGACGGCCTCGATGGCCTGAGTACCGCGGTCACCGTGGAGAGCCACGATACGGTCGACTGCATCGGGGGTAAGCTCGCCGGCGGCCCGCAGGTCGGCCGCCCACTCGTCGACCGCTGTCACGCTCCACGGTTGGCGAGGGGACGGCAAAACACCGTCGGTGTGTTCGGCTGCTTCCCGGACGAGAGTCGCCTCATAGTGATTGCTGTGAC
>CAZOWU010000177.1:0-4616 GCA_964583735.1 uncultured Halobacteriales archaeon
CGTTCAACGACTGGGTCGGCCTCCGGGTCGAGGAGTACGGCGAGGGCGAGGTGGTTCTCGCCGTCGACTACGAGGAGTTCAAGCGCAACCCCGGGGACGTGATGCACGGCGGCGTAACTGCGACGCTGATCGACGTCGCCGGCGGCGTCGCCATCGGCTCGACCTTCGAGGACCGCGACGACCAGCCGTTCATGGCGACGACGAACCTCGACATCAACTACCTCCGCCCGATAACCGACACCGCCTACGCGACTGCGGAGGTCGTCCGGGTGGGGAGTTCGGCGGCCATCGCACAGGTCGACGTCGAGAGCACTGCCCCCGACGGCGAGCGCAAGCAGGTGGCCATCGGCACTGTCACCTACAGCGTCGCCAGCCAGTAGCCCGCGGGGCTGCGCCGAGCCGTCGTCGCCGTTCCAGCACTCTCCTCGCCCGAACCTCTTTTGTCGACCCCTCCAAACGCCGGGTATGGACGGAACGGGCGTTCCCCTCGTGACGCCGTTCGACGACTCGGGCGCGGTCGACGAGTCGAAGCTCCGCGCGGTCGCTTCCTGGGTCGTCGACCGCGGCGTCGACGTCGTCGTCCCCTCGGGGTCGAACAGCGAGTCCGAACTGATGACCGTCGACGAGCGCGCCCGCGTGGTCGAGGCGGTCGCCGACGAGGTGTCAGTCCCGGTACTCGCCGGGACCGGCCACCCTGGGCTGGTCGAGACGCTGGCGCAGACCCGGCGGGCGGCCGAGGCCGGTGCCGACGCCGCGCTGGTGGTCACGCCCTTCTACTTCGAACACTCCCAGGCCGGCCTCGCGGCCTACTACCGCGAGGTCGCCGACGGGAGCCCGCTCCCGGTCTACCTCTACGACGTCCCGAAGATGACCGGCACGCGCCTCGAGCCCGGGACCGTGGCGGACCTCGCCGACCACGACACCGTCGCGGGGATCAAAGACTCCGGGGGTGACCTGGTCACCTTCCAGCGGACGCGGCGCGCGACCGACCCGTCGTTCGAGACGTTCGTCGGGAGCGGGAGCCTCTACGCACCGGCACTCGATGTCGGTGCGGACGGCGGCATCATGGCGCTGGCGAACGCCGTCCCCGGCCTGGTGAGCGAGGTCTACGAGCGCCACCGCGACGGCGACCGGGAAAGTGCCCGCGAGCTGTGTGCTGACCTAGTCGGACTCAACCGGGCGATTACCGCCGAGCACGGGGTGCCGGGCGTCAAGGCAGCGATGCGACACCGGGGCGCACCGGCCGGCCAGCCACGGTCTCCACACAGGCCGCTGGACGAGGATGCCGGCGCCGAGATTCAGACGCTCGTCGACGAGGCACTGGCTACCTGGGGCTGAGGTCCGCGGGCCCCGGAGCCGACCGCGCCGCCCTGTCCGGGCGAACGCTTCATTTCGCTGTGGGTTCAAGCAGTGGGCGATGAACGCAACAGACGACTGGTACGACATCGACCAGCTCACCGACCACAGCTACCGGCTCACCGAGGGAGGCCTGTTCGGCACGTTCCTCGTCATCGGGGAGGAACGCGCCCTCCAGGTCGACGCCGGCGGCGGCTTCGGCGACCTCCGCGGGACCGTCGACGGCCTCGTCGACGTCCCCGTGACCCTCCTGCTGACCCACTCCCACTGGGACCACATGGGTGCCGCCCACCAGTTCGAGAGTGTCCGGATCGACGACCGCGAGCGGACCGCCGACGGTCGGGTGACGACCGACGTCGTCACCGACGACTTCGGGTACGGGCCCGCCGATTTCATCGGCGACTGGGAAGCGACGGGGCAGTCGTTCCCGGACGGGTTCGACGCCGAGGCGTTCGAGATCCCGCCGGCGACCGGCGTCGGGGCTGCAGAGCCCGGCGAGACGGTCAACTTGGGCGGGCGCGAACTCGAACTGGTCGGCGTGCCCGGCCACTCGCCCGGGCAGCTCGCTGTCCTGGACCGGGCCGATGGCGTTCTCTACGGTGCCGACGTGCTCCACCGCGAGCACGACCTCTACATCCACTTCGACGGGTGTGACATCCACGAGTACGTAGAGACCCTCCAGCGGGTCCGGGACCTGCGCGACGAGGGTGCGTTCGACACGCTGCACGTCTCGCACGCACACACGCTCTCAGGCGAGGACCTGGGCCTCATCGACGACCTGCTTGCGGGGCTGGAGGCGGTCCTCGACGACAACCTCGACTACGAACTGACCGAGGAGGAGCCACAGGCCCGGCGCTACGAGGTCGCGGGCCACGCGGTCCTCACGAAGCCCGACGTGGTCTAGCGGGTGCGGGTCCCGACACCGGCCGCTGCGGCGGCGAGTCCCGACACCGGCCGCTACGCCCGGCGGGTCTTGACCGCGGTCCCGGAGATGTTCACCCAGAGCATCCCCTCGGCCATCTCCTCGTAGTCCAGGGCAGCACCGACGACAGCGTCCGCGCCGGCCTCCGTTGCCATTGCCTTGATGTCGGTGACGGCTTCCTGGCGGCCGGTCTCGATTTTCTTCTCGTAGGAGTTGCTGCGACCCCCGACGACGTCGCGGATGCCGGCGGCGATGTCGCTGACGACGTTCGCGCCGATGACGGCCTCGCCCGAGACGACGCCGAGATACTCCGTGACCGCTCTGCCTTCGATACTGTCGGTGGTCGTGACGGTGACGTCTGCCATACGCGTTCGTCTCGGGCCGGCGAGTATATAAACCAGCCTGCAGGGTTGCAGGCTCGGCAGACCCACTCGGTGGACACGCCAGTCAGCATACGCTTTTGAGGCTTGCCGGCCAGGTGTGTGCATGGACACCAGACCGCTCGGCAGGACCGACCACGATAGCACGGTCATGACCTTCGGTGCGATCGCGCTCAACTGGCTCGAACAGGAGGGCGCGAACCAGCTCGTCGAGCTCCTGCTCGAGCGTGGCGTCAACCACGTCGATGTCGCCCCGACCTACGGCGACGCCGAGCTCAAGCTCGGGCCGAAGCTCCGCCAGCACCGCGAGAAGGTATTCCTCGGCTGCAAGACACAGCAACGGGACTACGAGGGTGCGCGCCGCGAACTGGAGCGCTCGCTCGACCGGCTGGGCGTCGACAGCATCGACCTCTACCAGGTCCACGGGCTTGAAGCGGCGGACGAACTGGACGCGGTCACGGCACCCGACGGTGCGCTCGCGGCGTTCCGCGAGGCGAAGGAGGAGGGGCTGATCGACCACATCGGGTTGACCAGCCACGGCCGCCCCGACCTCATCCTCGACGCGCTCGACCGAGTCGAGGACTTCGAGACGGTGATGTTCCCGTTCAATCCCGTCGTCGCCGGCAAGGACGACGAGCAGTACGACTACGAGGCGGTCCTCGACCGGGCTGACGAGGAGGGGGTCGGGACACTCGGGATCAAGGCCTTCGCGAGACGACCCTGGCCACCCGCCGAGGAACTCGCCCCGAACGACCGGCCATACGCGACCTGGTACGAGCCCGTCGAAACGCCAGCAGCGGTGCGCGAGCGGTTCGACTTCGCGGCCGCGCAGGGGCTGACCAGCGTCGTCAGCCCGGGGGACCCGACACTCGTCGCGATGGTACTCGACGCCGCCGAGCGGTACGACGGGATGGACGAGGCTGCCCAGCGCTCGCTCCTGGACCGGCACCGCGACGAGGAGAGTCCGGTGCCCCAGCAGCTCCACCACTGACTCGCGGTCGGCCCACAACTCCCCGCGACCGGCCGGCGCGTGGGGAGTTTTATACCCTGGCGGTACAGGGAGGGAGTATGCGACTCGATACCAAGACGGCGTTTGTCACCGGCGGCGGGTCGGGACTCGGACGGGCGACAGCCAAACGGTTCGCGGAGGAAGGCGCGACGGTCGTCGCCGCGGATATCGACACCGCGGCGGCCGAGGAGACCGCCGACGCTATCGAGGACGACGGTGGCACGGCAGTGGCACACGAACTGGATGTCACCGACGCGGAGGCGGTCCACGCGGCCATCGACGCCACCGTCGAGGAACACGGCCTCGACATCGTCGTGAACAACGCCGGCATCAGTCACACGCGCACGGTCGCCGAGGAGATCGGCGAGGAGGAGCGCGACCAGGTCATCGACGTCAACATCAAGGGCGTGTGGAACGGCTGTCACGCCGCCCTCCCCCACCTCAAGGAGCAAGGCTCCGGAAGCATCATCAACACAGCCTCCTTCGCCGGTGTCACCGGCGTCGCGCGGCTGTCGGCGTACTCGCTGACGAAGGGGGCGGTCGTGAACTTTACCCACTCGCTCGCGGCGGAGGCGGGACCGGACGGCGTGCGCGTGAACGCGGTGTGTCCGGCAGTCACCGACACGCCGCTTGCCCGCGGTGACACTGACGAGGAGGAGTGGCAACAGTTGAAATCACAGATGGCCGAACAGTACCCGCTGCGCCGGCTCGGCCGGCCCAGAGACATCGCCAACGCGATGCTCTTTCTGGCCAGCGACGAGGCCGACTGGGTCACCGGCCACTCGCTGGTCGTCGACGGCGGCTACTCCGTCGCCGAACAATGACATCCTCCTCGGCGTAAACGCCGAGGTTTCCACGCGCTTGGGGTCGGGCGGTCCGACTCCAACGGTGGTAACATTCCCCTCGCGGGTACTCCGGTTTGCACGCGAGCCGTCAGACCGCGCAAGCG
>CAZOWU010000178.1:0-4604 GCA_964583735.1 uncultured Halobacteriales archaeon
AGTCCGAGGACGAGGAGCCGGACATCTTCGACCGGATCCGCGACCGGCTGCCGTTCTAGACCGCGCAGTTGTTCGGTCCAAGCTCCAGCTCGACCCACTCCTCGCCGTGTTCGCCGGCCCCACTATCACTACCTGCTCCGAGCGCCTCCGACCCACGGTTGACCGCGAGGATCCGCTCGACGTTTGCCGGCCGGGGCGCGTCGGTCACCACCCGCTCGACGAACGCCTCACGGTCGAGCCCGAGCGCGCCGACGCGCTCGCGGACCGTCGAGAGCCGCGCGGTGTAGGCCCCCTCGACCGCCCTGGTCTCCGGCCGCCGGTGACCGGGCGCGACCAGCGGGTCCTCGCCGACCGCGGGCAGCCGCTCGTGGAGGGTCTCGTAGAGCTGCTCGGCCTGCTCCCGGGGGTCGACCCCCTCCTGGAGGTCCGGCCGGGCGACGCTGTCCAGGAAGAGCGAGTCGCCGGCGAGCAAGGTGTCCCCGCTCCCGACCACGAGGCCGGTCATCTCCGTGGTGTGACCCGGGAGCGCGACCCCCTCGACGGTCGTTGCCCCCACGGTGAGAGTGTCGCCGTCGTCCAGGACCTCGCCGCCGTAGGTCACGTCGCGGCGGTCGATGCCCGCCGGCAGGAGCCGTCTAGGGCCGTCGCCGTCGCTCCTTCCGGCTCCCACGGGCCCTGCGCCGTTGCCCCCCGGAGTCAACTCGCGCACCCCGCTGAGGTGGTCAGCGTGGAGGTGCGTGTCGAAGACGGCGACGACCTCGGCGCCGCGGTCGGCCAGGTCCTGCCGGTACTCGTCGACGCCGGCCAGCAGTGGGTCGACCAGCAGCGCCTCGCCGCCGTCGACGATGGCGTAGCTCAGACAGCCCGTTGCCGGCCGCTCGTACTGGACGACGGTGGGCTCCTCGCGGACCACCCGTGCGAGGTGGACTCGGCCCCAGGCGTCCATCCCGCCGGCGAGGTTGCGCGCCTCGACGCCCGCCGCGGTCAGCACGCCCGCCACGTAGTCGCTGGCCTCACCCTGGCCACAGACGACCGTCACGGGCCCCTCGCCCTCGACGTCGGCCACGACGTCGCCGACCTCGTCGCGGACCTGCGCGGCCATGAACTTCGCGTACGGGACGTGGCTGGCGGTCACACCGGGCCCCTCGACCCGCCACTGGTCGACCTCGTCGCGGTCGCGCACGTCCAGCAGCCGGACGGACTCGCCGGCGGCGAGTGCCTCCGCCAGCGCCGCCGGCTCGACGCTGCCGGGCTCGGCCGGCGGTTGCGGTGTGTCGGGACCGTCGGGTTCGCTCATACCCGAGGTACGCCCGCCACGGACATAAACGACGGCTCCTGGTCGCCCACCCTGACAGGACTCGGCGGGTGCAGAGGAGTCCGGCCGGGCGGACGTATTTAATCGGGGGCCCGCTACGTGAGCGCATGACCGTCACCGAGCGCGTACGCGAGAATCACGCCACGGCCCTGGACCGTCTCGGCTCGGAGAAGAGCCTGCTCGCGCTGACGGAGGCCCGCCTGGAGACGGGGGCGGTGCTGGAGGCGGCCGGCGCCGCGCTGGCGAGTGCGCGGGCGACGCTGTCGGACTGGGCCGCCGACAGCGAGGGCGCGGTCGCCGAGCAGCTCGCCGAGGCAGCCGGGACCCTCGCCGACGCCGCCGACCGCATCGCCGAGTCGCTGGACTCCTCGCTGCCCGGCGACAGCCCGTTCGTCTCGCTGGCCGCCGACACGGACGCCGGGCGGGCCGGCGCGGGGCTGGCCGGGGTCGGACTCGTGCTCGACCGCGTGTTCCTGCAGTGTGTGAGCTTCTTCGTCAACGAGGCCGACGCCACCCGGGCGGACCTGTTCCGGGACCTGCGAGGGGTCGCCGACGGGCTGGTCGATGCCGCTGCCGAACTCGGTCTGGAGGGCACAGCCGCCGACGAGGCTGCCGAGGCCGCGGGTGCCGTCGTCGAAGCGGCCTACGACGCCTATGTCGACCGGCTGGAGGCGATGGGGTTCGACCCGAAACCCATCTGCTGAGACCGGCGGTCGCCGGGCGCCCGTCTTTTTTGTTCCTTGCCCTCCAACCCCACGTATGCGCGTCGTCTCCTTGCTGCCCTCCGCGACCGAGGTCGTGTACGCCCTGGGGGTCGAACCCGTTGGCGTCTCCCACGAGTGTGACTACCCCCCGGCGGCGAACGAGCAACCGGCGGTCAACCGCTCGCGGGTCGACCCGACGGCCACGAGCGCCGAGATCGACGACCAGGTCCAGGACGCCGAGGACTCGGGTGGCGTCTACGAGATCGACCGCGGGACGCTGGCCGACCTGGACCCGGACCTGGTCATCTCGCAGGGGATCTGTGACGTCTGTGCCGTCGACGAGGTCAGGGTCCGGGAGGCGGTCGCGGACCTCGGGCTCGACTGCGAGGTGCTGACGACCGACCCCCACAGCCTGGCAGACGTGTTCGCGGACATCGAGCGGGTCGGCGCGGCCCTGGACCGGGAGGAACGGGCCACCGAGCTCGTCGCGGACCTGCAGGAGCGGGTCGACCGCGTCCAGCGGCGAGCCGAGGGGCTGGACCGGCCCCGGACCGCGGTGCTCGACTGGCTCGACCCGGTCATGGTGGCGGGCCACTGGGTCCCGGGGATGGTCGACCTCGCGGACGGCGCGTACGGCATGGCCGAGCGTGGTGCGCGCTCCCGGCCCCGCGAGTGGGCCGACATCCGCGCGTACGACCCCGAAGTGCTCGTCACCGCCCCCTGTGGGTTCGAGGTCGACCAGACCGTCAGGGACCTGCCGACCCTCACCGCACGGGAAGGCTGGAAGGAACTGACAGCGGTTCAGAACGACCGGGTCTACGTTGTCGACGGCCACCACTACGTGAACCGCCCGGGGCCGCGGCTGGTCGACACGCTCGAATTCTTCGCCTGGTGTCTCCACCCCGACGCCTTCGACCGGCCGCCCGCGGATGCGGTCCGGCCGCTCGAGACCGTCCTCCAGCAGTGACACGGGGCGGGAGCCCAGCGGGAGCGTCACCCTACCCGGCGACCGGCACGCGTAAGCCCCGAGCGCCCGAGGGGGCGGTATGGAGTTCGACACGTATCTGGTCACGCAGGCGTCCCTCTCGGCGGGGCGCTCGACCCCGGAGGTGGTCGCGGCGGCCATCGAGGCCGGCGTCGACGTCGTGCAGGTCAGGGAGAAAGACACCAGCGCCCGCGAGCGGCTGCGGGTCGCCCGCGAGGTGCGCGAGCAGACCCGCGCGGCCGGCGTCCCGATGGTCGTCAACGACCGCGTCGACATCGCCGCTGCAGCGGACGCCGACGGGGTCCACCTCGGCGACGACGACCTGCCAGTCGCGCCAGCCCGCAAGCAACTCGGCGAGGATGCGGTCATCGGGCGGTCGGTCTCCACGCCGGAGGCCGCCCGCGAGGCCGAGGACGCGGGCGCGGACTACCTCGGCGTCGGCGCTATCTACGCCACTGGCTCGAAGGAGGACATCGACGACGAGGAGTACGACATCGGGCTGGAGCCCGTCCGCGAGACCGACGAGGCTGTCGACATCCCCTTCGTGGGGATCGGCGGCATCACACCCGACAACGCCGCCGAGGTGGTCGCGGCCGGGGCCGACGGCGTGGCGGTGATCACCGCCATCACCGCCGCCGACGACCCCACGCTGGCCACCCGGGCACTCGGTGAGGCGGTCGACGAG
The DNA here is from genome assembly GCA_964583735.1 of uncultured Halobacteriales archaeon. Taxonomy (GTDB): domain Archaea; phylum Halobacteriota; class Halobacteria; order Halobacteriales; family Haloarculaceae; genus Salinirussus. Next base: position 3,690 of record CAZOWU010000178.1, read on the forward strand.
GGCAGGCGACGCCGGGAGAACGCGGGTCTGGAGGGAGCGGCATGACCGCCCCCGAGCCTGCCGACCTCTCGCTTGTGGATCTCGGGGCGGTCGCCGACGCCACACCGCTGGTCAACGCCGTCACGAACAACGTGACCGTCAACGACGTCGCGCAGGTCATCCTCCACTGGGGCGGGCTCCCGGTGATGTCTGACGACGAGCGCGAGGTGGGGGCGATGGTCGCCGGGGCCGACGCCTGTCTGCTGAACATGGGGACCGTCAGCGAGGTTGGTGAGGCGGCCATGCTGGAGGCCGGCGCGTCCGCAAACGAGCACGGCGTTCCCGTCGTAGTCGACCCGGTGGGTGTGGGCGCGACGCCGACCCGCGACCGCGTGGCAGAGCGGCTGGTCAGTGAACTCGACGTGGCCGCGGTCAAGGGCAACTACGGCGAGGTCACGGCGCTGACGGGCGAGGACGCGGCGGTCCGGGGCGTCGAGTCCGTCGGCGAGTACAGCGACATCGCCGCCACCGCGGTCGCCTGCGCGCAGGCCTACGACACTGTCGTCGTCGCCTCCGGCGAGACCGACGTCGTCGCCACGGACGAGGCCGCCTACGAGGTGACCGCCGGCCACCCGATGCTGGGCGAGGTCGTCGGCACCGGCTGTATGCTCGGCGGCACTGTCGCGACGCTCGCGGGCGCACTCGAGGACGCCGAGGCTGCCCTGCTCGGGACCGTGGCGTTCGGGCTGGCCGGCGAGGCCGCAGCCGCCGAGCAGTTCGGCGAGTACCACGGCCCGGCGAGCTACCACGTCGCGTTCAAAGACGCGGTCGCGAACGTCCGCGATGCCGACATTGACCCGGTCGCGGAGCGCGTCGAGCGGGTCTGAGAAGCGTCTCCGGCGACGTTCTCCCACCTCATACGGTCGTGCGTACTTC
>CAZOWU010000179.1:0-4575 GCA_964583735.1 uncultured Halobacteriales archaeon
GGAGCGGGTCTTAAGCCCGCCGCCTTTGGCCTAGCTCAGCCACCCTCGCGCGTCTCACACTCGGTGCGTCCCCGGAATGGTCCTTTCGGTACGCCGCACCCGACGGACCAGGTATTTGTACGCAGCCGCCGAACGGACGCTTGATGTCGGAACGCGAGTCGTTGCTCGGACGCCTCGGTCGGCCCGAGTACACTGGTGACAACCGCTGCCTTCCCTGTACTGTCGTCAATTTGCTCATCGCCGCCCTCCTCGCCGCGGGTGTCGCTATCGTCTCGCTCCCGGCCGCCGGCGCCGTCTTCGCCGTCTCCGTGCTCGCCATCGCCCTCCGGGGGTATCTCGTCCCCGGCACACCCGAACTCACCAAGCGGTACCTGCCGGCGAGCGTCCTCCGACTGTTCGGCAAGCACCCGACCGCGGGAACGAGCATGGAAGCGGAGTCGAGTGACGTGGACCCCGACTCGCTGGCGGTGTTCGAGCAGATCGAGCGTCGCCGCGAGGAAGGCGTCGAGCCCTCGGCCTTCCTCCAAGACGTGGGCGCCATCGAACTCTGTGCCGACGGGGAGGAGTTCTGTCTGGCCGAGACCTTCGCCGAACGCGTCGAGACCAACAGCGAGCCCCGGACAGTCACCGGCGACGCCGAAGTCATCGCGGCAATCTTCGGGGTCGAACCCGACGAAGTGACGCCGCTGGACCGGGAGTACCCGGCCGTGAAGGTCGGCATTCAGGTCCGGAAGTGGCCCTCGGTGGCCGCGCTGACCGCCGACGTCGCCACCGACCGCGCGCTGGCCGAGACGACCGACCGCTGGCGCGAGGTGCCGCCGGGACAGCGCCGTGAGATGCTCGAATCGCTGCGTGGCTTTCACGAACGGTGCCCGCTCTGTGGCGGCCCGGTGGCGCTCAGCGAGGAGGTTCTGGAGTCCTGCTGTGGGACCCACCAGGTCAAGACGGTCGCCTGCGACGGCTGCGAGCGACGGCTCCGGGAGTTCGACCAGGCGCGCGTCGGACCCGAGCACAGTACGAAGGGGATCACGCCCTGACCACACACTGACAGTCGGTACTGGTGTCGTGACAGTCGGCACTGGTGTGGTGGTAGTGCCGGCGCTGGCGCTCACTCCGGTCGCAGCGTCACCGTCGTCTCGCTGTACAGCCCCTTCTCCGCGGCCCCGTCGACGTTGAGACCGACGCCGATGGTGTACTCCCCCGGTGGGGCTCGCTCCCACTCCGCGTCCGCGATCTTGAACATCCCGTCCCACCGCTTCCGGAAGCGCTTGCGCTCGCCGCGGTCGAACTGGAAGCCCCGCTCTTCCTCGGGTGGCCCGTCGGCCGGGACCTTGGAAGCCTCGTGGTGGTCGTCGACGTGCCAGGTCCACAGAAGCGGCGACTGCGTGGCGATGACGACCGGGAACGGGAGGCTGTTCTTCATCGTCACCTGGAAGGGGACGTGCTCGCCGACGCGGAACTCCGTCCGCGGGGTCGCGATGTCGAGTGAGAGCCCCCAGTACCGCACCCGGTCGGGAACGAGCCACCGGCTGAGCGAGCCGCTTGGGACCGACCGGAGCGCCTGTGGGCGTGTCTCGCGCTGTCGCTCCCGAGGAGCACCCGGCTCGTCGTCGTCCCGATAGAGCGCGTCGGAATCGTATATCCGCCGCATCGCCGCGAGTTCGGGGCTACGCGAGCTAAAACGTTTGGTCGGTGCCCCGCCGGGTCAGCGCCGGAGCCATCCCGGGCAGGCCGGTCAGTCGTCGGCGGCCGCGTCGCTTCTGCTGTCGCCGACGAAGTCCGGCGCGTCTCGGTGCTCGTCGTCGTACAGCAGGCAGGCGATCTCGTGGGTTCCGGTTTCCGCGTACAGCTCGGGGTGGGTCTCCTCACAGGGTGAGACAACGGCCTCGGAGACAGTCTCCTCTGCTGCCTGGACGTCGCCAGCGTGGAGTTCGTCGAGCGCTTCAGCAAAGACCCGTTCGGCCTCCCCGCCGAACCGGTCCGGGAGGGCGAACTCCGTCCGGACGAGCGCTTCCAGTTCAGCCCGGGAGGCGTCCTCGACCTCGATGTCCTCCTCGACGGCCGTCACCGCGCCGACGTTCTCCTCCCCGAGCAGGCGCTGTTTGAAGTCCATCAGCGAGCGCCAGACCTCCTGGTCGAGGTCGAACTCCTCGGGCTGGATAACCCGCGGACACCGGGTGTGGAACCGGCAGCCCGATGGTGGGTTGATCGGCGAGGGGACGTTCCCCGAAAGCAAGATACGGTCACCCTGCCACTGCGGGTCCGGCTCCGGGATCGCCGAGAGCAGCGACTCCGTGTAGGGGTGATACGGCGGCGAGAACACTTCTTCGGTCGTGCCGACCTCGGCGAACTCCCCGAGGTACATCACGCCGATCCGGTCGGAGATGTGCTCGACGACGCTCAGGTCGTGGGCGATGAAGATGTAGGACAGTCCCAGGTCCCTCTGGAGGTCCTCCAGCAGATTGAGGATCTGGGCCTGGACGGAGACGTCGAGCGCACTGACCGGCTCGTCACAGACGATGACGTCCGGGTCGACCGCCAGCGCGCGGGCGATCCCGATCCGCTGGCGCTGGCCGCCGGAGAACTCGTGGGGGTACCGCTGTGCGTGGCTGGGGTTCAGCCCCACCAGTTCCAGCAGTTCGTAGATCCGGTCGGTGCGCTCAACGCCGGTCGCCAGGTTGTGGATATCCAGCGGTTCGCCGATGATGTCACCGACGGTCAGCCGCGGATTGAGGCTGGAGAAGGGGTCCTGGAAGATGTACTGGAGGTCGGTCCGCAGCGAGCGCAGCCGCGAGGAGGAGACCTCCGTCAGGTCGATCTGCTCCCGCGTGCCGGTCTCGTCGGTCCTGTTGTAGTACACCGACCCCTCGGTGGGCTCGAGCAGCTGGAGCAGCGCCCGCCCCAGCGTCGTTTTCCCGCACCCGGATTCACCGACGACACCCAGCGTCTCGCCCTCGTGCAACTCGAGGTCGACCCCGTCGACGGCTTTCACCCACTGGCTCCGGCCCAGCAGTGAGTCCAGAAACCCCTCGCTGTCGTCGAAGTACTTGCTGAGGTTCTCCGCCCGGAGGATCGGCCCGCGCTCAGACATTGTGATCGCGCCCCTGTTCCGGCGTCGACTCGGAACCACGGTCGGTCCCGTCCACGCTCACCTCGTAGTCCAGTCCCTCGACGAGGTCCCCGGTGTACTCCAGACACGCGGCGACGTGCTGGTCCGTGCTGCCATCGGCGGCCTGCCCGGTCTCGTGGTCGACCAGTGGGGGCTCCTTTCTCGTGCAGGCGTCCTCGGCGAACGGACACCGCGGGTGGAAGCTACACCCCGAGGGTAGCTCCACCAGGTCCGGCATCGTCCCGGGGATTGTCTGGAGGCGCTCGCGTTTCTCCCCGACTCGCGGGATCGAGCTCATCAGGCCGACCGTGTAGGGGTGTTTGGGGTCGTAGTAGAGGTCGTCGACCGGTGCCTTCTCGACGGGCTTGCCGGCGTACATCACCATCACCCGGTCACAGATTTCCGCGATCACGCCCAGGTCGTGGGTGATGAGCTGGACCGCGGTGTCGTACTCGTCGGCCAGATTCTCGATCAGGTCGAGGATCTTTGCCTCGATGGTGACGTCCAGCGCGGTCGTCGGCTCGTCGGCGATCAGCAGGTCCGGGTCACACGACAGCGCCGTCGCGATGACCACACGCTGTTGCATCCCGCCGGAGAACTGGTGGGGGTAGTCGTCGTAGCGGGTGTCCGGCTCGGGGATACCGACGTCGTCCATCAGCTGGACCGCACGGTTACGGGCCTCGGTCTCGCTGTAGTCGAGGTGGTGGCGGACCGCCTCGGAGATCTGTTCGCCGACGGTGTAGACGGGGTTGAGCGCGGTCTGGGCGTCCTGGAAGATCATGGCGATCTCGTTGCCACGGATGCTCCGGACCTCCGACTCGCTCATCTCCAGCAGATCCTCGCCTTTGAAGAGGATCTCCCCGTCCGTGATCTGCCCGGGCTCCTCGATCAGGCGCATCAGCGAGAGCGCGGTGACGCTCTTGCCAGCCCCGCTCTCACCGACGACGCCGAACTTCTCGCCGCTCTCGACCGTGAAGGTGAGTTCGTCGGCGGCGGTGACCACGCCGTCCTCGGTGTAGAACTCGACGGTGAGGTCGTTGACCTCGAGCAGAGCCATCAGGCGCCACCCCCCTGGGTGACGGTGGTGTCCTGGGCGTCCAGGGCGTCGTTGATCCCGTCACCGATCAGGTTCATCGCCATCACGAACAGGAAGATGGCCACCCCAGGGAACACCGTCGCCCACCACGGCAGCGTCGCGCCGGGGCCCTGGATGAGCGTGTCGCGGGCGTTGTTCAGCATCGTCCCCCACTCGGCGGTGGTGGGGTCGAGCCCGACACCCAGGAAGCCGAGCGCGGCGACGCCGATGACGACCGTCCCGATCGACAGCGAGGCCTGCACGACCACCGGTGCCAGCGCGTTCGGGACGATATGTCTGAAGATGACCTTGCGGTCTTTCGCGCCGAGTGCCCGGGCGGCCATCACGTACTCGTTCTGTTTGACCTTCAGGATCTCCCCGCGGATGAGGC
>CAZOWU010000180.1:0-4563 GCA_964583735.1 uncultured Halobacteriales archaeon
TTCTCGAAGTAGTCCTGATGTTTCTCCTCGCCGCGGTAGAACGTCTCCAGGCGGGTGACCTCGGTCACGATATCGTCGTACTCGCCGCCGTCCTCGAGCTGGTCGATGTAGCTCTCGGCGGCCTCGCGCTGGGCCTCGTTGTGATAGAGCACGACAGAGCGGTACTGCGAGCCGACGTCCGGCCCCTGCCGGTTCTCCGTCTCGGGGTTGTGAATCGTGAAAAAGACCTCCAGCAGGTCCTCGTAGCCCACCGTCTCGGGGTCGTAGGTGACCTGCACGACCTCGGCGTGGCCGGTCGACCCCGAGCAGACCTCCCGGTAGCTGGGGTCTTCGGTGCGGCCGCCGGCGTAGCCCGAAACCACCTCGTCGACGCCGCGCACGCGCTCGTAGGCCGCCTCGACACACCAGAAACAGCCACCGCCAAACGTCGCCTGTTCGGATTCGCTCATACGGCGTTGTAGGGTGTGCAGGCGTATAGCCCCTTTGTGTCCCTGCCCGGCCGCCTCTGCCCGGCGGCGGCCACCGCCTGTGGGACTGGACCATCCCGGTTCGGCCGGGTGAACTGGGACGCCGGGGAGGGGCGGACCCGATTGATTGCCCCCCGGCCCCCCGAGGGCTTCCAGCCGGAGTGTGTGCCCCCGATAGCTCCTCGCAAACGCCGCGAGCACTCGACTGTGCTGCAACCGCGCGCGCCCGGTGCTACACCGTGGCGAACCCGTCCCGTGCCGTCCCATCTGGAGGTACCCCGTTGGGGCAGACCGGTGAAATGAATAAAAAATAACCAAAAATTACTTTTCCCATTGCTGTATGAGAGATAACATCATGCACAAGACGACGACAGGAAGACGGTCATTCTTGAAAACAGTCGGTGCAGCGAGTGCGGCTGGCATGGTCGCTCTCGCAGGCTGTTCGGACGGCGGTGGTGGCGACGGCGGTGGTGGCGACGGCGGTGGTGGCGGACAGACACAGTTCACGTACGCCGGTGGCGAGAACGGGGCCGCCCCCTACCAGCTCGGGCTGACCTGGGCCAACGAGATCCAGAGTGAGACCGAGTTCGAAGTCAGCGTCCAGACCACGGGGGGATTCAACGCCAACCAGCGCCAGGTCGGGAGCGGGTCAATCGACATGGGCGCGGGGTCGACGCCGGACTTCCAGGCGGCCGACATGGGCCACCCGCCCTTCGAGAACGAGTTCGACACGAACCTCATGTTTAGCTGTGCGGCGTACCCGTTCCCGATTGCGTTCACGACCACCGACACCGGGATCGACTTCCTCGGCGACACCGGCGGTCAGCGGGTCGTCACCGGGCTGCCAGGGTCGACGGTCCACACGTACTACCGGCTGTTCATGCTCGCCAGCGACTACGGCTGGGAGGAGACCGAGGCGGTCCGCGTGGGCGGCGAGGAAGGCTTCCAGAACCTCCAGGACGGGCAGGTCGACGCGGTTATTAGCGCGGGGATCAACAACGTCATTGGACCGCAGGCACAGCAGTTCATCCAGACTGCCGACAACCCGAAGCTGGTCGTCCCCGACGGCCGGGACCCGATCGACCGGCTCATCAACGCCAGGGACTACGTCGACAACTGGAATATCACCGGCGGCGTCGAGTGGGAGTTCAACATCACATCGCTCGGCCCGGCGTGGGAGAACTCCGTTTACAGCGACCGGGAGTCGTACGCCACGGTCGCCGGGACGAACACCCACTTCACGACCCTGGACGCCCCCGACGAGGCCGTCCGGGAGATGGTCTCCGTCGCCATCGAGCGGCGCGAGTCGCTGGCCGAGGGGTCGGCCCTGTGGGGCGGATTCGCCCAGTCGCCCGAAACCTTCGCTACGCTCATGACAGAGCAGGATATGGAGGCGGCCCCGTACCATCCCGGCGCGGTCGAAGCGCTCCGTGAAAACGACCTCTGGGACGACTCGCTGCCTGTCGCCGAGCGATGAGACTTCCGTATCAAGAAACACTCGACAGCTACATCCAGGACCTCATTGCCAGCACGACGACCACCATCGACACCACCGGCGAGGAGGAACCCGACGAGGAGGAGGCGGCCGAGGCGGAGGAGGTCCAGGCGGCAGAGCTCGAGGGGACGGCCGAGATAGAGGCGGGGGCCGAAGGGGACCCACTGACGGACGACGAGGAGATGGTCTCCTACTACACTTCGTCGACGTTCCGCAGACTGCTGTTCGTCGGCGTCTCGGCGCTCGCGGTCGCGACGACGATCTGGCACATCCTCTTTGTCGTCGGGCCCGTCCTCTCGGGGCGGGCGTTCGTCATGACTCACTTCCTGACGATGGGGGTGCTGGTCTTTCTCACGACGCTGTACACGGGCGATGACCGTCGCAAACGGTTGCTGTACAACGGCCTTTCGGTGGTGATGGCGGCCATCATCGTCGGCGCGACGGCCTACTTCTTCCTCGAGGGTGCAACGGCCTTCTCACAGCGCAGCGGGCTCCCGAGCGACGTCGACATCTTCGTCTCGTCACTGCTCATTCTGGTCACTCTCGAGGGGGCACGCCGTATCGTTGGCCTCCCGTTCGTCCTTCTGGGGCTCGCCGCGCTCGCGTACGGGCTGTTCGGCAACTTCGTCCCGGGGCCGCTCGGGCACGCGGGGCTGGACTGGACCCGCATCGCCGCCGGCGCGGCCATGCCCAACTTTACCGGTATCCTGGGCCGGTTCATGAGCCTCTCGGCCGACCTCATTACGATGTTCATCTTCTTCGGCGTGTTCCTGTTACACCTGGGTGGAGCGGAATTCTTCGGCGACTTCGCCAGCCGGATCGCGGGCCGGCTCCGCTCGGGCCCGGCCCAGGTCGCGATCATCTCCTCCGGCTTTATGGGAATGCTGTCCGGCGCGGCTATCGCGAACGTCGCCGCAACCGGTGCCTTCTCGATCCCGCTGATGAAACGGCTCGGCTACGACCGCGACTTCGCGGGCGCCGTCGAGGCGACCGCCTCGACCGGCGGGCAGATCACCCCGCCGATCATGGGCGCAACGGCGTTCATCATGGCCGATATCATCGGCACGAGCTTCTTCAATATCCTCGTCGCGGCGGCTATCCCCGCGTTCCTGTTCTACACGACGCTGATGATATCGGCACACCTCCGGGCAGTCAAGCTCGGCTTCGAGCCGATCCCCCGGGACGATATGGTGAGTCTCCGGTCGCTCCTCATCCGCTCGTACCTGTTCGTCCCCATCGCGATCATCATCGTCTCGCTGTCCGAGGGTGACGCCGCCTACGTCTCTGCCTGGAAAGGGATGCAGACGATGCTGGTGCTGTACGCGCTCCACCGGCTGACCGCCGCCGCTGTCAACGGCACCCTCGTCTCGGGTGTCAAGGAAGTCGGCCGCTCGGCCGCGCTGGCGTTCGACAGCGCCAGCAGGTCGATGGCGTCGATCATGATCGTCGTCGCCGAACTGGGCTGGATCATCGAGATATTCAGCATGACCGGCGTCTTCGGCGTCATCTCCTCGACGCTGCTCGAGGTTGCCGGCGGCAACCTCTTTTTCCTGCTCGTCATGGCCGGGCTGATCGGCATCGTTCTCGGATTCGGGACCCCTTCTATCGTCGCCTACCTGGTCGTGGCACTGCTGGCGGCCCCGGCTATCGTCAGTGCCCGCCCGGAGTTCATCACCGACACCGAGAGCCTGCAGATCGCAGCCCACATGTTCGTGTTCTACTACGCCATCCTCTCGAACATCTCGCCGCCGGTGGCTGGAGCGTGTCTGGTAGCAACCGGTATCTCGAAGGGGAACTTCCTCAACACCTGCAAGTACGCCATCCGGTTCGCACTCCCGATCTACATCATCCCGTTCGTCTGGATCTACAACCCGGCGCTCATCGCCAACGGCGGCCCGATGGCAATCTTCACCGCCGTCGTCCAGGTGCTCGGGGCCATCCTGCTGCTCGCTGCCGGGTTCGAGAACTTCCTCGTGACCCAGTACACCCGGCCCGAACGGGCCCTCTCCTTCCTTGCCGCGGTGTTGCTGTTTGTCCCGTCGACGGTGTCCACGCTCGTCCCCCTCGCGGGCGTGACGCTGGCGGTCGTCCTGGTGGCGGCCAACTTCCGGCGGTACGCCGCCGAGAACTCCATCGACGTCCGGGCACAGCTCAGCCGGAGCGACTGACCCGGCCGCCGTTGTTCTCTCGACCCGGTTTGTCCGCCGCCGGCCCGGCTCCGTGTCCCGGCGGCTCGTGGCCGTAACTCGCTCGGCGGCTCGTGGCCGTGACCTGCCCGCCATCCTGACCCGAGACCGACCGGACTGTCGGCCGGTCCAGTCCGCCCGCGGTCACACAACCGACCCCTGCGGGCACACCTCATACTGCCGGCTGTCCGTCTCTGAAGAATCACGCCATGCCGGGGTGGAACGTCTCTTCACGAAGGGACAGCCGGCAGTATCAGCCGATGTAGCGGAGGTCCTCGTCGGTCGCCGTGGGGCCATCCTCCATCTCCTGGATCTTCCGGACGACTTCCTCCATCTCCTCGGCACGCTCCTCCAGCGAGGCGAAGTCGACCTCGAAGCCGAGCACGTCCTGCAGCACCTCGAGGACGGCTTGCGC
>CAZOWU010000181.1:0-4531 GCA_964583735.1 uncultured Halobacteriales archaeon
TCGGTGTGTTCGGCTGCTTCCCGGACGAGAGTCGCCTCATAGTGATTGCTGTGACTCGTTACCGCCGGGCGGTCACAGATCGGCCGAGTCGCCTCTCAAAACACCGATATTCTCACAGGATGCCGAAAATACTCACAGCAATCACTATCAGTCCAGCTCGCGGCTGTAGTTGTCGAGCAGCGCCGAGGGGGCGCCGGCGCGCTCGGTGAAGCCGCCGCGGCTGGCGAGCACGAGCACCAGCACCGTCGCGAGGTAGGGGTACATCGCCATCACCTGAGGGTTGGTCAGCAGGTCGACGACCCCGTCGATGACTGCGTTCCCGACCGCCAGGTCGAGCGCCTGCGAGCGGAGCACGAGCACGTCGATCCCGCCGAAGAGGTACGCACCCACGAGCGCGCGCCAGGGGCGCCAGGCGGCGAAGATGACCAGCGCGATGGCGATCCACCCCTTGCCGGCGGTCATCCCCGTGGTCCAGCCACCGAGCGTCGCCAGCGAGAGGTGGGCACCCGCCGCGCCGGCGAACGCTCCCCCGAGAATAACACAGAGGTACCGCACCCGGAAAACGGACACCCCCATCGTGTCGGCGGCCTCGGGGTCGTCGCCGACCGCGGTGACCTCGAGCCCCAGGTTGGTCCGGAAGAGGACGTAGCTGGTAGCCGGCACGAGGACCAGTGCCAGGTAGTCGGTAGGGGTGTTCCGGAAGATGGCCGGGCCGACGACGGGGAGGTCGACGAGCGCGTCACCGACCAGCGGGACCGTCACGGGTTGGAAGCCGTCGATGGTCTCGCTGACCCAGCCCTGCCCGAAGTAGGTCGTCAACCCCGTCCCCAGCAGGGTGAGCATGACGCCGCTGATCACCTGGTCCGCCTTCAGGCTGACACAGAGGACGGCGTGCAGGGTCGCCATCGCCGCGCCGGCGGCAGTCCCGGCCCCGAAGCCGAGCCACGGGCTGCCGGTGACGACCGTCGTGGCGAAGCCCACGAGCGCGCCGACGAGCATCATCCCCTCGACGCCGAGGTTGAGGACGCCGCCGCGCTCGCTGATGATCTCGCCGAGACTCGCCAACAGCAGAGGCGTGCCGACCTGGACCGTCGCGTTCAGCACGTCCGCGAGAAAGGTCATTACGCTCTCTCCCCGGCCGGCTGTGACCGGTCAGGCTTGGCCCGGACGAGTCCGACCCGGTAGCGTTTGAAGAACTCGGCGGTGATCAAAAAGAGAATAACGAGCGCCTGGATCACCTCGACCAGCGCCGCCGGGACGTCGTAGGCCAGCTCCATGCTCGACCCGCCGACGACCAGCACCGCAAAGAAGAGCCCGGCGACGAACACCCGAGCGGCGCCGCGCCGCCCCAGCAGGGCGATGGGGATCGCGGTGAAGCCGTAGCCCGGCGAGAAGTCCGGCCGGAGCCGTCCCTGGATGCCGGCGATCTCGACCGCGCCGGCCATGCCAGCGAGCGCACCCGCGAGCACGAACACGAGGATGTACACCCACTCGGTGTCGATCCCGCCGGTCTCGGCGGCGTCGGCGTTCGACCCGGTCACTGTCACCTCGTAGCCCGTCGCTGTCCGGCGCAGCAAGTAGCCGATGGCGACGGTCGCCCCCACCGCGACGAGCACGCCGGCGTGGACCCCGCCGAGCTCCTCCAGGGCCGAGAGTCCGAGTTCGCCAAGTGCCAGGTCACCCAGTTCCGGAAGCCGGGCGGCCTCCGGCAGACGCTCGCTGACTGGGAAGTTGCCCTGGCCGCCCCGCAGCGGCCCCCGCACCAGGTAGTTCGCGAACTCGATGCCGACGAAGGTGAGCATCAGCGAGACGATGATCTCGTTGACGCCCTGTTTCGCGCGCAGGAGGCCAGGGACGAGCCCCCACAGTCCACCGGCGACAGCCGCGGCCGCAAGGACGAGCACGACGAGCACCGGGCCGGGGGTATCGACGCTCAGCCCGACCCAGGTGCCAGCGATGGCACCGACGAACAGCTGGCCCTCCGCGCCGATGTTCCAGAGTCCGGCCCGCCGGGGGAGATACACCGCCAGCCCCGCGAGCACGAGCGGGACCGCCCGCAACAGCGTCTGGGTGACCCCGAAGGGTTCGGTGAGCGTGCCGACGAACATCGTCCCGTAGGCCGCGATGGGGTCGACCCCGAGGGCGAGCAGCGCGACCGCACTCGTCGCGAGCGCCGCGAGGACGGTGAACACGGGCGTCGCGTACGCCAGCCAGCGTGGCACGCGTTCCCGGGTCGAAACCTCGAGGTCGTACCCGGCGAGCGTCATCGGCGACCACCGTCGACGTCCGGCGGGCGACCCCGGTTGCCTCCGCCCGGCCCCGTCGTGTCACGTTCGCGTTCGCCCCCGTCGTCCCGGGTGGTGTCGGCAGCGTCGGCGGACGGCTCGCGGGCGTGGGCGGGGTCGTCGGGGCGCTCCCCGCCCATCCACAGCCCTACCGTCTCGCGGTCGGCCTCGTCGGGCGTGGTCTCGGCGATGACTTCCCCGTCCGAGAGCACGAGGATCCGGTCGCTGAGCGAGAACACCTCGTCCAGGTCCTCGGAGATGAGTACCACGCCGGTCCCGGCGGCGCGCTTCTCCAGGATGGCCGAACGGAGGAACTCGACGGCACCGATGTCGACCCCGCGGGTGGGCTGGTTGGCGACCAGCACGGACGGGTCCCGGCTGAGTTCCCGGGCGAGGACGAGCTTCTGGAGGTTGCCACCCGAGAGCTCACCCGCGGGAGTCTCGCGGACGTCACGGACCCCGCGGATGTCGAACGCCTCGACCAGTTCCTCGGCCCGGCCGGCTGCACTCCGGTAGTCCAGCCGCCCGGTCCGGCCACTCGCGCGGTACTCTTTCAGCATGAGGTTGTGCATCACGCTCAGGTCGGGAGCGACCCCCTGGCCGTACCGGTCGGCCGGGACGTAGGAGACCCCCGCATCCAGGAAGGCCCGGGGGGAGCGGCCGGTCAGGTCCTCGCCCCCGACCTCGACCCGACCGGCAGCAGGGGAGTGAAGACCGGCCAGTGTCTCCGCGAGGGCAGCCTGGCCGTTACCGCTGACGCCCGCGACACCGACTACCTCACCGCCCCTGAGGGCGAGGTCTACCCCCGCCAGCCCGTCCACGCCGCGCTCGTCGACAGTCTCCAGCCCGCTCGCGCGCAGGACCGGGTCACCGACCTCGGCCGCGGGCCGGTCGATGTCGAAGAGTACCTCGCGGCCCACCATCATCCGTGCGAGGCCGTCCTCGGTGATGTCGGCGGTCTCGACGGTGTCGACGCGTTTCCCGTCCCGGAGGACGGTCACGCGGTCGGTGAGCCGGGTCACTTCCCCCAGTTTGTGGGTGATGAAGATGACCGTTACACCGGCTGCGGCAAGCCGGCGCAACGTCCCGAACAGCTGGTCGGCCTCGTCGCGTGCGAGCACCGCCGTCGGCTCGTCGAGCACGAGCAGGTCGACGTCGCGGTACAGCGCCTTCAGGATCTCGACGCGCTGGCGCTGGCCGACCTCCAGGTCCGCCACCGTGTCGGTGGGGTCGACCGCTAGCCCGTAGTCCCCGGCGAGCCCGCGGATGCGGTCGGCCGGCCGGTCGAGGTCGAGCGTGAGCGCGTGGAGGGTCTCCCGAGCGGCCCGCCCGGGGAGAGCCGCGAGCCGACCGCCCACCCTCGTGAGGTACCCGCCTGCGGGCACCTGGGTGGCGAGGCCGTGCAGCCGGTCGGCGGGGCTCTTGAGCCGGCGGCCGACTGCGGTCGCGACGCGTTCGGCGCCCGGCACCCCCCGGGTAGCCGCCTGGAGCAGCGTGCTCTCCGAGGCGCGGGAGGCGAGCCTCCGGTCGCCGATGACGACGTTCTCGGCGACCGTCAGCCGTGGGATCAGCATGAAGTGCTGGTGGACCATCCCGATCCCGCGGGTGATTGCGTCGGAGGGGGAGTCGGGGCTGTAGGGGCGGCCGTCGAGTGTCATCGTCCCACCGTCGGCGTCGTAAAGGCCGTAGAGGACGTTCATCAGTGTGGACTTGCCGGCGCCGTTCTCGCCGAGCAGGCCGTGGATCTCGCCGCGCCGGACCTGGAGGTCGACGTCATCGTTCGCGACGACGCCCGGGAATGTTTTCCTGACTCCCGACAGCTCCAGGTACGCCTCGTCGGACTCTGGCAACTTGGCCGATACAGAGAGGAGGTGACTACTAGTTTCTTTTGACTCTCTCCCGGTCTGACTACCTGACTTCACGCTCTCTCGACCCATTCCTGAAACTCTGTTGGAATTTTCGCGCGGAACAGCAACAGATGAAAGGGGTGTGTCGGTTTCGCCACCGGTTCGTGTGTCTATCGGACCACAGGACCGTCAAAGCTACAAAGGACCGGTTCGACCCATGGGATATCCCATCATGACGGATTCGGGTCAGGGACGCAGAGTATCGCGGCGCACCACGCTGAAACTACTCGGCGGGCTGGGGGTGGCTGGCGCCACCGGGCTCGCGGGCTGTACCGGCGGCGACGGCGGCGGCGGCGACGACGGCGGCGACGGCAGCGGTGACGGCGGCAGCGGCGACGG
>CAZOWU010000182.1:0-4506 GCA_964583735.1 uncultured Halobacteriales archaeon
CGGGATGCACGGCGAGGCCATGCAGGTCAAGTGTCGCATCCGCGAGGGCGAGAACAAGGGACGAATCATCACCCGGAACGTTCTCGGCCCGGTCCGGGAGGGCGACGTGCTCCAGCTACGCGAGACCGCCCGCGAGGCCGACCAGATCGGAGGTCAATAATGCCACAAACCAACGAGTGTGACTTCTGTGGCGGGGACATCGAGCCCGGCACGGGAACGATGTTCGTCCGCACGGACGGAACCACGGTCCGGTTTTGCTCCTCGAAGTGCGAGAAAAACGCCGACCTGGGTCGGCGGGCCCGCGACCTCGAGTGGACGAGCGCGGGCGAGGAGCGCCGCGCGGCTACCGAACCGGCGGACACTGATGCCGGAACCGAGGCCGACGAGGAGCCCGAGTCGGTACCGGCGACCGAATCGGCGGCTGACGAGGAGCCCGAGTCGGTACCGGCGACCGAATCGGCGGCTGACGAGGACGAAGGCGCGGAAAGCGACGTGGAAGCGCCCGACGAGGGCGACGCGGAACCGGCCGAGGCGCCCGACGAAGCGGAGGCTGACGACGGCGACGAAGCGGCCGGGGAACCCGCGGAGGAGGAGGAAGAGGAGGAGGAGGCCGAGGCATGAGCGGCGAGCGCGAGCGGACGTTCGTGATGGTCAAGCCGGACGGCGTCCAGCGCGGGCTGGTCGGCGATATCATCTCCCGGTTCGAGCAGCGGGGACTGAAGCTCGTCGGCGCGAAGTTCATGCAGATAGACGAGGAGCTGGCCCACGACCACTACGCCGAACACGAGGACAAGCCCTTCTTCGAGGGGCTGGTCGAGTTTATCACCAGCGACCCGGTGATGGCGATGGTCTGGGAGGGCCAGGATGCCACCCGGCAGGTCCGGGCGATGATGGGCGAGACCGACCCCGCCGAGTCCGCTCCCGGCACGGTTCGCGGGGACCTGGGGCTCGACCTGGGACGCAACGTCATCCACGGCTCCGACCACGAGGACCCGGGTGCGAACGAGCGGGAGATCCAACTCTTCTTCGACGACGACGAGCTGGTCGAGTGGGAGCAGGTCGACGAGGCCTGGCTCTACGAGTAGGGCCAGACGCGGCGTCATAGTGATTGGTGCACCGATTTCCCGGCGATTGCCCGCATCGGGGTCGGCAAGCGCCGGGAAACGACGACAATACTCACTATCAGTCGTCCGGCGGCCGCCGGGACGTGTAGCGAATTTGCCACCGACGCCAGCCTGATATACGTCGGTAGTGTAGTACCGCTGCGACGTGATACATGATGACATTGGACAATCGGACGTGCCTCGTCACGGGCGCATCGAGAGGGATCGGCCGCGGGATCGCGGAGGAGTTCGGGCGCCAGGGGGCGAGCGTCGTCGTCAACTACCGGTCCTCCGAGGACGCCGCTTACGAGGCCAGGGACGTCATCGACGCGGAGGGGGGTGAAGCCGTCGTCGCCCAGGCCGACGTCTCCGACCTCGGAGCGGTCCAGGAGATGTACCAGACGGTACACGACGCGTTCGGTGGGGTCGACGTGCTCGTCAACAACGCGGGCGTCACAGTCGACAAAAAGTTCGAGAGCATGACCCGCGAGGACTGGGAGTGGGTGCTCGACGTCAACCTCGGCGGGATGTTCAACTGCACGAAAACCTGTTTCGAGGACATCCGGAACGCCCGAGAGGGGCGGCTGATCAACATCTCCAGCGTGGTCGGCCAGCAGGGCAACTACGGGCAGGCCAACTACGCGACCACCAAATCCGGCATGTTCGGCTTCACCCGCACCATCGCCCTCGAGCTCGCTAGCGAGGGGTCAACTGCCAACTGCGTCGCGCCGGGCTTCGTGATGACAGACATGCTCGCTGACGTCCCCGACCGGGTCAAGGAAGGGATCCTCGAGCGGATCCCGCTGGACCGCTTCGCGGAGGTCGAGGACATCGTCGGGATGGTCCGCTTTCTGGCGAGTGAGGAGTCAAGCTACATGACCGGTCAGGTGCTCGGTGTCAACGGAGGCATGGAGTGGTGACCGCGCCGCGTGTCGCTGGCGTCGGGATGACCGCGTTCGGAAAATCGCCCGAGCGGACGGCCCGCGAACTGTTCGCCGAGGCCGCGCGGAAAGCCTACGACGACGCCGGACTGGGCCCGGACGCGGTCGACGAAGTGTTCTACGGCAACTTCATGGGGCAACACGCCGAACAGCAGGGTCACTCCGGCCCGCTGGCGGCAGACAGTGCGGGCGTGACCGCGCCTGCGACCCGGATCGAGAGCGCCTGTGCCTCCTCGGGAGCCGCGGTTCGGCTGGGCGTCGAGCGGGTTCGCAACGGCGTCGCCAACTGCGTGCTCGTCGGCGGCGGCGAGCGGATGACCAACCTCTCGACCGCGGAGGGGACCGCTGGCCTCGCGAGCGCCGCGGACGCCCTCTGGGAGACCAAAGCCGGCGTCACCTTCCCCGGGGCCTACTCGCTGATGGCCAACCGCTACTTCCACGAGCACGGGGGCGACCGGGAGGACCTCGCAGCGGTCGCGGTCAAGAACCACCGCCACGCCACAGAAAATCCGCTGGCACAGTTCCAGCGGGAGATCTCCGTCGAGGACGTCCTCACCGCGCCGACAGTTTGCTCGCCCTTTGGCCTCTATGACTGCTCGCCGATGAGCGACGGCGGCAGCGCCGCCCTGCTCGTCAGCGAGGCGTTCGCCGAGGAGCAGGGACTGGACCCCGAAGTGGCGGTCACCGGCACCGGCCAGGGCGGCGACCGGATGGCGCTGCACGACCGGGTCTCGATGACCCGTACCCCTGCGGCCGAGCGCGCGGCCGCGGCCGCCTACGACGACGCCGGCGTCGGGCCCGAGGATATCGACGTCGCGGAGGTCCACGACTGCTTCACCATCGCCGAGGTGCTCGCGCTCGAGGCACTTGACTTCTACGAGGCCGGCGAGGCCATCAGCGCCGCGACCGACGGCGAGACCGGCATGGAGGGAGACCGTCCGATCAACCTCTCGGGCGGACTCAAGGCAAAGGGCCACCCCGTCGGCGCAACCGGCGGCGCACAGGTCTCCGAGCTGACGAAGCTACTCCGGGGTGACCACGTCAACAGCGACACCGTCCCCGACGCCGAAGTGGGAGTGACTCACAACGCCGGCGGCACGGTGGCGAGTTGCGTGGTCAACGTGCTGGAGGTGATAGCATGACAGACGACGGACCACGGGACGCGGGCTACGACGACTTCCTCGACGCCGCCGAGGCGGGCGAGCCCTACTACCTGGAGAGTCCGAGTGGGAACGGCTGGCTCCCCCCAAGGGAGTTCGACCCCGAGACCGGCGAGCGGGAGCTGACCGAGGAGCCGCTGCCCGAGACCGGCGAGGTGCTCACCAAGACGGTCGTCAACGTCGCCGGCCCCTCCTTCGCCGACGACGCCCCCTACGTCGTCGCGGTCGCGCAGTTCGGCCCGGTCCGGCTGACTGGCCAACTCCGGGTCGAGGGACAGAAACGCGGCGTCGGCCCGGAGGAAGTCGAGGTCGGACAGGAAGTCGAGGTCGACGTCGGCCACAACGACACCGAGGGCGAGCGCGTGATCCTCCTCGAACCGGTCTGAGCGTCCGAACGCCCGCCGTCCGCCCGGCGCCCGTCGACGGCAGCGGGGTCAGTCGTCCGCGCTGGCGGTCGGGGCCTCGACGTCGACCCCACCGGCGTCGAGTTCCCGCTCGACTTCGCGGGCGGCCTGGACCATGTTCTCTATCTTCCGGTAGGCAACCTCGCGTGGCAGCAGCTTCAGCCCGCAGTCCGGCGAGACAGTCAGCCGCTCGGGTGGGACGACCTTGAGCCCCTGTTTGATGTTCTCCTTGATCTCAGCGACGGGCTCGACTTCGGCAGTGTGGTTGTCGACGACGCCGACAGCCAGGTCGAGCGTGAACGCGGGGTCGGTGAAGACATCGATCTGCGCGAAGTCGTCGTTGGTGAGTTCGAGGTCGAGTTCGTCGACCGGGAAGTCGAGCGCCTCGGGGTAGACCCGGGAGTAGTCGCCGTAGCAGACGTGCAGCCCGACCCGGACGTCGTCGGGGACGTCGGCGACGATGTGTTCGAGACACTCCTCGACCAGCGCGTAGTCGTCCGGAGTGGTGGCGAGGGCGGGCTCGTCGATCTGGATGTAGCGGGCGCCGGCCTCCACGAGCGCGTCGATCTCCTCGTTGACGAGGTCCGCCAGGTCGAGCGCCAGTTCGCGTTCGGTGTCGTAGGCCTCGTTAAAGGACCAGGAGGCGAGCGTGTACGGCCCCGTGATCGGCACCTTGACCGGTGAGTCCGCGACTGACGAGGTGAACTCGTACTCGGAGACGAGCCACTCCTGGTCGCGCTCGAGTTCGCTGACCACGGAGGGCTTGTCGAAGTAGTTGTGGCCCCACACTTTCACGCGGCCGTTGAACTCGTAGCCGTCGATCCGGTGGGCGAAGTACTCGACCATCTCGTTGCGCCGCATCTCGCCGTCCGTGACGACGTCCAGTCCGGCCCGCTCG
>CAZOWU010000183.1:0-3186 GCA_964583735.1 uncultured Halobacteriales archaeon
CCGAGCCACAGGAGACCGCCTCCTCGCCGGTCGCGCGGGCGACGATCGACACCTCGCCCCGGCGTTGCATCCGCAGGGTCTTCTCGTCGAACTCCCGGGAAGTGACCATCGTCCGGTACATGCGGGCGAGCGTCTCCTCGTCGACGTCGGGTACCTCGCCAACGACGGTGCCGTCCGGGTCGAGCACCCGATAGAACTCCTCCGACGGTCGCTGTTCTTGCCACTGCGACATGAGAAAGTCGTCAACCGCGACGCGAAAGTAGTTTTGGGATAGTATCACATGCCGGGCCCGTCGGGATCGCCGGCCCCGACCCAGCGCACGTCCGGGGTTTTTGTGCCGCCGGCGCGCAGGGCCGTCAATGCTGGTTCTCCGTGGACGGGCCGCGGACGTCGGGGCCGACCGCGAGGTTACTCGCCGGCTGGTCGAACACAGCGCCGCGGCCGGCGTGCCGGCGCTGCGGGTCTGGTATCCACACCGCCAGGTCGCCTTCGGCCGCCGCGACACCCGCAGCGAGGGCTACGAGGAGGCCCGCCGCCGCGCCGAGCGCCAGGGGTTCGACCCGGTCGAGCGGGCCGCCGGCGGCCGCGCCACCGCCTACACCCGGGGGACGCTCCTGTTCGCCAGCGCCGAGCCCGTCGAAGACGCCCGCAACGGGATCGACGACCGCTACGAACGAACCATCGAGACGGTCCAGAACGCGCTGTCGGACCTCGGCGTCGACGCACGTCGTGGCGAGCCCCCGGACTCGTTCTGTCCGGGCACACACTCCCTGCAGGTGACGGGAAAGCTCGTCGGCCTCGCACAGCGGGTCCGACAGGATGTCGCGCTGGTCGCCGGGGTCCTCACCGTCCGCGACCACGCCGCCATCGCGGCGGTACTCGACCCGGTCTACGACGCGCTCGGGGTCCCGTTCGACCCCGGCTCGGTCGGGAGCCTGGCCCGCGCCGGCGGGGAGACGGGCCACGAGACCGTCAGACAGACCGTCGAGGCGGCGCTGGTCGGGCCAGTGACACCTCGGGTCACAACCGTCGAAGAGTGGACCGATTCACGCCCCGACGGGTCGGATGGCTAGATCGGGTCGTCGGGCTGGGAGCTGTAGTCACCCGCTGCACCGCCCTCCTCGAAGGGGTCCAGGTCCTCGCTGTCTCCCGTGTCGTAGGCGGCGATCCCGCGCTGGAGGAGGTCTTCGATTGCCTGTTCCCGGTTGAGAAATTCGCCTCGCTGGACGAGCTGGGTGATCTCCGTGTCGAGGTCGTCGCGGAGTGAGAGTTCGAGCGTCGGCACACCCCCCCGTTTGCGGTGTACCCTCTTAAAGACACGCCTGGGTCGACAAGAGTGGCGGCGACGGTCCACTCCGCCCGCCCCCTCGCGCCGGCTGGCCACCCCGGCAGGTCCGTAGCTATATGCGCCACCCGGCCGACAACGCCAGCCATGACCGAGGTCATCGGCTGTTCCGCGACGATGCTCGCACGCCAGGTCCGCAGCGGCGACCTCACTCCCACCGAAGTCGTCGACGCCCACCTCGACCGGATCGACGCCATCGACGACGAGGTCAACGCCTTCGTCACGCTCAACGACGACGCACGGGTCCGGGCCCGCGAGGCCACCGAGGCTGTAGCGGCCGGCGAGCCGCTGGGTCCGCTCCACGGCGTTCCGGTGGCCATCAAGGACCTCTCGAACACTGCGGGCATCCGGACGACGATGGGCTCGAGGCTCCTCGCGGAGAACGTCCCCGAGGCGGACGACATCGTAGTCCGGCGGCTGAAAGCGGCCGGAGCCATCATCATCGGGAAGACCAACACCCCGGAGTTCGGCCGGCTCTCGACGGTGACGCGCAACGAACTCTTCGAGACGACCCGCAACCCCTGGGACACCGCAAAGACGACCGGGGGCTCCTCTGGCGGGTCGGCCGCAGCGGTCGCCGCCGGGATGGTCCCACTCGCACAGGGCTCGGACGCCGCCGGCTCGGTCCGCATCCCCTCCGCAGCCTGCGGCATCTACGGCCTCGTGCCCGACTTCGGACGGGTCCCTCACGGCAACGACCGCCCCGACGCCTTCGTCAACACCCACCCGTTCACCTTCCTCGGGCCGATGACCCGGACCGTCGAGGACGCCGCGCTCATGCTCGACGTGATGGCCGGGCCCGACGACCGGGACCCCTTTTCGCGCCCGGCCCGCGAGGCGAGCTACCGGACGACACTGCGCGAGCCTGTCGAGAACCTGCGGGTCGCGTACAGCCCCGACCTAGGGGTCTGCCCGCTGGTCGACGACGTCCGCGGGACCGTCGACGGTCTCGTCGACGACCTCCGGGGGGCGGTCGCGACTGTCGACCGCGTCGACCCCGACCTCCCGGACTGGGAGGATGCCCACGAGCCGCTGGCGACGCTGCTACAGGCGCGGTATGGAGGGCTCTCCGATTCGTTCCGGGAGAACCAGGGGATCGATATCCTCGACCGCCGCGAGGAAGTCACCGACGAGGTGGTGAGCCGGATCGAGAAGTCGCTGGAGCTGTCTGCGGGCGACGTCCGCCGGGCCGAACGCCAGCGCACCACGGTCTACGACGCCGTCCAGGACGTGCTGGCCGACTACGACCTGCTCGTCTCCGCAACGCTCTCAGTCCCCGCCTTCGATATCGAGGCCCCGCCGACCGAAATCGACGGCGAGCCGGTTCACCCGGTCCACGGCTTCACCCTCACCTGGCCGTTCAACCTCACTGGCAACCCGACGGCCTCGGTTCCAGCCGGCTTCGTCGACGGGCTGCCAGTCGGTCTGCAGGTCACCGGCCGGCGTGGCGCGGACGACGCCGTGCTCGCCGCCAGCGCGGCTTGCGAGCGGCTCGCACCGTGGAACGACGCCTATCCGGTCGACCCGGCGTAGCGAGGCCGCGTCCAGCCGTCCCGCGCGACGGCTACTCCAGTTGCGCGGCGTGGGTTGCGAGGTAGGCGAAGATCATCCCGATGCCGATCATGCTCACGAACGGGCCGCCGACCACGAGCATCGTCTCCAGGACTTCCACCGGCCGGCCGGGAGTAGTGGCGAAGCTGACCGCGCCGACCGAGCCGAAGATGACGCCGGCGATCACGAAGAAACCGCGCACCCGCCGGGACTGGAAGAAACTCCTGCCGTCGTCGTATTCGGACATAGTGTGGTGCCGTATCGTGTGGTGCCGTATCGTGTGGTGCCGT
>CAZOWU010000183.1:3286-4461 GCA_964583735.1 uncultured Halobacteriales archaeon
GTGTGGTGCCGTATCGTGTGGTGCCGTATCGTGTGGTGCCGTGTCTTGGGAGGTGCTCGTCTCCCGGGGGAAACGCTACGCTGGGTTCGGTGGCTGCCGATATAAGTCATGCGGCGGGACCAGCGTCACGGCGCAACCGAGATATCCCGACAGAGCCCAGTCGGGGGGTCGCCGGGGTGCTTCCGGAGCCGGGGGCGTGGTGCCAACCTTTCTGTACCACCGTGGTGACGTGTAACGTACGATGGGAGACCGACCGACCGAACTCGACGACCTGACCGCCGACCTCGTGAGCATCGAGACCGAGAACCCGCCGGGCAACGAGCGCCCCTGTGCGGAGTACATCCACGAGTGGTTCACCGAGCGCAACATCGAGGCCGACCTGGTCCACGAGCCCGACGAGGACCGCCCACAGGTCGCCGCCACCGTCGGCGACGGCGACCCGACGCTCGTTTTGAATGGCCACATCGACGTGGTGCCGGCCGGTGACCGCGAGAGCTGGAGCCGTGACCCCTACGGCGGCGATGTCGAGGGGAGCACCCTCCACGGCCGCGGGAGCGCCGACATGAAAACCGGCGTCGCGGTCGCGATGCTGACCGCCGCCGACCTGGCCGAGGAGCTGAACTCCGGTGACCTCGACGGCTCGCTCGTGGTTCAGGCCGTGATGGGCGAGGAGACCGCCGAACCCGGCACCAAGACCTTGCTGGAGCGGGGCTACGACGGCGACTACGGGGTCGTGCTCGAACCCACAGAGATGCGGACGGCAACCAGCGAGAAGGGGCTTGCCTGGTACGAGATAACCGTGGAGGGCGAGCCCTCCCACGCCAGCCGCCCGGACCAGGGGTCGAACGCCATTCTGAACGCCGAGCCGGTCCTCGAGGCGCTGGGGGTCTACGACAGCCGCGTCCGCGAACGCGAACACGACCTCCTCGGCCAGGCGTACGCGACGGTCACGGGCTTCGAGGCGGGCACCAAGGAGAACGTCGTCCCCGAGCGGGCGGTGCTGACGGTCGACCGCCGGTTTCTCCCCGAGGAGTCCGCCGGCGAGATCGACGACGAGGTCGACACCTTCCTCGCCGAGGTTGACGACGAGTACGGGGTCACGACCGACTGGGAGCGCACCCGGACCTACGAGTCCGCGGAGATCCCCGCCGACAGCCACCTCGCGGAGACGCTGC
>CAZOWU010000184.1:0-4451 GCA_964583735.1 uncultured Halobacteriales archaeon
CTAGTTGGGTACCGTGTCGACCGTCAGAACGCGAGGACGCTGTGACGAACGGAGGCTACCGTTCGACCGCTTCCCAGGTGTCCGACTCGATATAGGCGCCGTCGCCGTCGGAAAGCCGCAGGCGTCCGTCGGCCCGGGAGACCGTCAGGGGACCGTCGCCATCGTCGACCTCCTCGGCGTCGGGCCCCCTACCTGGGTCGCCACCATCACGGGCAGGCAGGCCGCTCC
This sequence comes from uncultured Halobacteriales archaeon, assembly GCA_964583735.1. Classification (GTDB taxonomy): domain Archaea; phylum Halobacteriota; class Halobacteria; order Halobacteriales; family Haloarculaceae; genus Salinirussus. Next base: position 229 of record CAZOWU010000184.1, read on the forward strand.
GGCCGGCGGCCGTCGTCTCTGGGGGCTCGGTCGAAAGCGAATCGGCCCCCAGCGCGTCACGGAGTCGGGCGGCCGCGCCGAAAAGAAGGTTGCGGAGGCGCCCGCGGAGGCCGCCGCCATCGGGCGTCTCTGGGGGGCGGTCGGGGGCCTCGTGCTGCTCGTCGGTGCGCATGCGAATGATGCTCATGCTTGGATGTCAACGCACTAAATGGTTGGGACCGGACGGCAGCCAGCGGCGGCTCGTAGTGATTACTGCGAATAGTTTCATCGACGGTGTCGAAAGACCCCGTCCCAGCCCCTCTCATCACCGAGACGGATCGTCGCGGCGGGAAAGACTCGCAGGAATCACTATCAGTCGTCGATCGTGTCGGCTCTGGTGTCGGCGTCGTCCGGGTCCTCGACCGGACTCTCGGGGTGGTAGTCGGTATCGTACTCGCCGGGTCTGTCGTCGAGGCGGTCGGGGTTGATCCGGCCGCCGAGCAGCATGAAGTCCAGGACCGTGAGCCGGAGCATCGCCTCCACGACCGGGACGGCACGCGGCATCAGAACGGGGTCGTGGCGGCCGACGACCTGGATCTCCTTGCGCTCGTCTGTCTCCCAGTCGACGGTCTCCTGGGTCGAGGGGATCGAGGTCGGCGCGTGCCAGGTCGCTTCCCCGTAGATCGGTTCGCCAGTGGTAATTCCGCCCTGGAGACCGCCGTGGTCGTTGCCCTCCGGGACCGGGTCGCCCTCCTCACTGGCGACCGCCTCCCGCGAGCCGTCGTCGAACTCCCAGTTCTCGTTGCGCTCGGTCCCCCGCATCGTGCGGGCGTCCCGGCCCTTCCCGAACTGGAAGCCCGTCGTCGCCGGGATCGCGAACATCGCCCGTCCGAGGCGGGCCGGAACCGAGTCGAAGCGGGGCGCGCCCAGCCCGCGCGGCACGCCGCGACACTCGAAGTAGACCGAGCCGCCGATGGAGTCACCCTCCGTCTGGTACTGGTCGATGGCCTCGCGCATCTGTTCGGCGGTTTCGGGGTGGGCACACCGCACCTCGTTGTCCTCAGTGTGCTCTATCATCTCCTCGAAGCTCACCTCGGGAGCCTCGATGTCACCGACCTGGTTGACGTGGGCTTTCACCCGCACGTCGTACTCCGACTGCTCGAGGACTTGCTTTGCGACCGCCCCCGCGGCCACCCAGTTGACCGTCTCGCGGGCCGAGGAGCGCCCGCCGCCGCCCCAGTTGCGGGTGCCGAACTTCGCCGAGTAGGTGAAATCGCCGTGGGAGGGCCGGGGAGCGGTCACGAACGGCTCGTACTTGCCCGAGCGGGCGTCCTTGTTCTGGATGACCATCCCTATCGGCGTCCCCGTCGTGTAGCCGTCCTGCACGCCGGACTTGATCGACACCTCGTCGGGCTCCCCGCGGGAGGTAGTGATCATCGACTGGCCGGGCTTGCGTCGGTCCAGCTCCGCCTGGACCGCCGTCTCGTCCAGTTCCACGCCAGCGGGACAGCCAGAGACCGTACAGCCCATCGCCTCCCCGTGAGACTCCCCGAAGGTGGTCACCCGGAAGAGCCGCCCGAAGCGGTTGCCGTTCATTGCCAGTTTCTGTGGTGCGTGGACATTTAGGTATTGATACCGGCTCCCGGCAACTCCACTCCCGGTCCGTTCCCGATAATCACTGATAGTGATTGTTGTCCCGATGTCCCGGCGATTGCCCGCATCGGGGTCGGCAAGCGCCGGGAACAGACGACAAGAATCACTATGACTGAGTGTGGACTTGCCGAGCCGAACGAGCGATTACTGTTGGTGGAAAAATAGAACCGGTCGCACGTATGGAGTTGTGATACTCCTGGGCGGGCCAAAAAATCGGACATTCTGCAATCGATCGCCAGCGGTTGTGCGCGGACAAGATATTCCTGAGTAAAATTTATTACTATCCACTCAAATACGGGATGAATTGCACGAAGTACAGGTTACGCGCCGTCAGACCCTGGGTGGGGTTGCTGTCGTCGGTTCGACGGGAGCCGGGAGTGGTCTGGGGACAACGGCACTGATCAGCAACGGCGACAGGGTCGGCAACAACGTCGCGGCAGGCGAGTTGCTCCTTGAGACTGCCCGGCAGAAGACGTTCGTCCGGGGGACGACCACGGCCGAGAGCGTACACCGTCCCCGACAGCGCGATGTCCGGCGCGTTCGAGCCAGGGATGGGCCACGAGGCGCACGTCGACTCCGAGGTGCCGGCTGCAGTGGGGAACGGCACTCAAACAGATCGCTACGAGTTCCGGATCTGCTTTTTCGCGAACAGACGCGACACAACGAGCAATGACCGACGAGGAGAAAGAACGACGACTCAGAGAAGCGTTTATTCGGCGGAACCGGTTGGCCCGGGAGCAACTTCTTCAACGGGGGCCTGTCGACCAGCCCAACAGTGACGACGAGACGCGGTTCGGTCGGGAGGTGAACTACTTCGCCTCGTACTCGAAGGGGCTGCCACACGACGAGTACGGCGAGGTCGACCCGGATGCCTTCGAGACGATGCGGTCGGCCCTGGAGACACGGGGTGGCGGTGACTTCGACGCGATTCCGGAGCCCGGACCCAGGCCGCTGACGAATCCCGAGGCGGCGACCAGCTTCAACCCGGTCGGACTCGACCCGAACGACGTGTACGCGCCGGCCGCGCCGGCGTTCGACAGCGCCGAGACCGCTGCCGAGACGGTGGAGTTGTACTGGATGGCGCTGACGCGCGATATCCCGTTCGACGAGTACGGCAATCACGGACTCGTGGCAGACGCAGCGAACGAACTGTCCAGCCTCACGGACTTCACGGGACCGACGGCCCAGTCAAACCTGTTCAGGGGGACCGTCGAGGGGGCGAGCGAGGGGCCGTACGTCAGCCAGTTCCTCTACAAGGACTTCGAACGGGGGGTCATCGAGCGCGACCAGCAGTTCCGACCGCTGGAGATGACGGACTACATGATCGACTTCGACGACTGGCTCGCGGTCCAGAAGGGGGGGATTCCGGACGGCGGCATCAACCGGACGACACCCGACCAGCCCTCGCTGTCCGACGCCGGGGTCAGGGAGAGCGACGAACGCTATCCGATCACCGGCCGGGACCTGGCGACCTACGTGGGGGAGAACGTCTCCCAGCAGCCGTACCTCAACGCCGCGTTGATCCTCCAGAACAGCGAACCGGACGACAGCTCGCTGGGAAACCTCGCGCTGGATCTCTCGACTGACGGCCCAGGATCGGTGCCGATGAGTCCGGGACTCCCCGTCGACCCGAACGTGCCGGACGCCTTCGTGGACTACGTCCGGGGCGGCTACCAGTCGATTCTGGGTGGCATCCTCCAGATGCACGCCCACGCCGCCTGGTACCACAAGTGGCGCGTGCACCGGCGACCGCGCCCCGAGGAGTTCGGCGGGCGTGTCTACCAGGTCATGAACGATACCACGATCAACGGACAGCCGGCAGCCGACCGGTACCCGATCCACAGCCAGTTGCTAGACTCGACGGCACTCGACAGGACGCGGAACGGCGCCGGCCTCAACCTCAATACGTACCTCCTCCCGCAGGCATACCCCGACGGCTCGCCGACCCACCCCTCGTACCCGGGGGGCCACGCCGTCACAGCGGGGTCGAACGCGACGATACTCAAGGCGTACTTCGCCGAGGATGCGGAGATCACGAACCCGGCCAAGCCGGACCCGGACGACCCGACACAACTCACCGACGCCGATGTCGATACCCTGACTGTCGGCGGCGAGATCAACAAACTCGCCACGAACATCTCCTACGCCCGGGGCATGGCCGGCATCCACTACCGGACCGACACGACGAGCGGGCTCCGGATCGGTGAGCGGATCGCCACAGCTGTCCTGCGCGAACGGCTCCGACAGCGCTCCGCGGACGCGTACGGCTCGACCGGCGAGTTCTCCTTTACCACCTTCGGCGGGGACAAGGTCACCGTTTCCGCCGACGGCGTCGATCCGGCCGATGCGTTCGACCCGAGGCTGTTCGCGTGAGTGGGCCTCCCGGCTTAGCACCGTTCGACGTCGACCCCGGCGTCGGTACGGAGTCCGGGTACCAGAAGCACGGCGGTAACTGCGAGGAGACGTCCCCCGAGATGGCCGAGGCTGACGGGCTCGCGGACACGTTCGGTGACCCTACCGACGCCCCGGTCGAGTAACGTCGTCCGCCGTCTGCCACGGAGTGGTCCGAGCGGACGAAGTCACAATCATAA
>CAZOWU010000185.1:0-4379 GCA_964583735.1 uncultured Halobacteriales archaeon
TTCGAGGTCAACCGCGCGACCGTCCCGAAGGTCAGTGTCGTGCTCCGGCGGGGCTACGGCTTCGGCTACGTGCTGATGGCTGGCGGCCGGTCGACGGACAACGAACTGACTGTCGTCTGGCCCACCGCCGAGGTCGCTGCGATGGGGATCGAGGGGGCCGTCGACATCGTCTACCGCGACGAGGTCGACGCCGCCGACGACCCAGAAAAGCGACGCGAGGAACTCGTCCGGGAGTTCATCAACCGGACCGGCGCCGTCCGCGCCGTCGAGGGGTTCGGCGTCGACGCCGCCATCGACCCGACGGAGACTCGCCGGTGGGTCCGCAATACGCTGCAACGCTCCGGGACAGTCCACGAGGAGGAGTGGCCCCCGAAGAAACACGGTATCAACCCGCTGTGACCGTGGCGGGGGACACACACCCGACGACGGACGAGCCGGTGACCCCGGCCGGCCGGGAGCGGCGGGCACTGGCGGACGAGACGGGCACGATGAGCGTCGGCGGGAACCCCACTGCGCGGGAGCTGGCGGCCGTGACGGCAGCTGTGACGGCCGCCCGGCGAGTCCCCTCGGACGCTGGTGCCGGCGACGGGGAAGCCGGCGCTGTGGACAGTCACGCCGATGCGAACGCGCCTGGGACCGACGTGGACGCTGCTGGCGTCGACGGAGAGCCACCAGGGACAGGGGTGGACGGGCCGGACAGCCGCGAGCGGGTCGCCCACGAGCGGCGGTGTCCGGTCTGTCGGGAGCGGTACGACTCGACGCGGCAACTCGACGGACCGACGAGCCTCCGGACCGCAAAGCGGGGGGCGTCGACGGTCTGTATCGACCCTGGGACGACGCAGTTGTACGTCCACTCGCCGCCACCGCGGTGATACGGTCGTGCGTACGCAATTTCAGCAGTCTCGGGGAGAATCGACTTGTCGGACCACGGAACCCGTCTTCTGCTTCGTGGTCTTGAAAGGAATTACGCACGACCGTATGAGGAGTGTGTCGGGTAGCCCACAAGTTCCGGCGGCTCCACCGTCCGCGAACCGGTACAGCGGGGCGATTTCCGGCCGTGAGCGGCTTCGAAATCCTTTTACCCGGTTCGCCGGGATTTTAGGGTAACATGGATATCGCCATTGTCGACGAGGACGAGAACCCGATGTTGCACCGGACGGACGTCCGGTTCGAGGTGACTCACGAGGACGCCACCCCTTCGCGGCTCTCGGTGCGGGACTCCCTCGCCGCGAAACTCAACAAGGACGCCGAGGAGGTCGTCATCCGCAAGCTCGACACGAAGTTCGGGATGCGGACGACGGTCGGCCACGCGAAAGTCTACGAGACCCCCGAGCACGCCCAGGACGTCGAGCAGGACCACATGCTCGACCGCAACAAGATCAGAGGCGACGGCGCCGACGAGGACGCCGAGGCCGAGGAGGCGTAGCATGAGCCGCTACGAGCTCTACGGCGAGGACGGCACCACCGACCGCCAGCAGTGTCCCCGGTGTGGTGACACCTTCCTGGCCGACCACGGCGACCGCCAGCACTGCGGGCAGTGTGGCTACACCGAGTGGAACTGACCGGGAAGGCGTTCCGTCGTCGCACTGTTTTGGGAAGAGAGACCCCGGCCGTTTATGCGTCTTACCGGCGACTGTCCGGCCATGGATGGGTTCAGCATGCCCGGGCTCGCTCCGCTCTACCCCGAGGGGCCCTACGAGTACGACGGCTTCACTGCGGTGTTGTTCGAGTACCCCATCGAACGCGCTCGGCTGGACGCGGTCGTCCCGGCCCCCCTCGACGTGCGGACGAACGCGATGGTCCTCGGGTTCTACGACTACGGCGTCGTCAACGGGTTCGGCTCCTACGACGAACTGGTCACCGGGATCCCGGTCGTCTACGAGGGCCGGGAGCTGCTCTACGCGCCCTATCTCCTGCTCGATGGGGACGCGCCCATGGCCGGCGGCCGCGAGGTGTGGGGTATCCCGAAGAAACTCGGGACCGTCGAGATTGACCCCGAGGGGGCAGCCGTCACTGCGAGCGCGTCCCGGGGTGGAGCCACGCTGGTCGAAGCGACGCTCGACACCAGAGGGGCGGCAGAAGACCACCCGCTCGCCGCGGACCGCTTCGAGAACGTCTACCGGAAGACGATCCCCGCTGCCGAGAAGGGTGCCGCCCCGGTGGTCGACCGGCTGGTGGTCGCCGAGACCAGCGACGTGTGCGCGGAGCGGGCGCTGACCGGCCCCGGGACGCTCGCGTTCGGGCAGTCGGCGGCCGACCCGCTGGACACTCTCGCGCCCACCGACGGGCCGACGGGCTATCTCGTGGAGGGAGCCTGGACCCTCGGGCGGACGGACGACGCGGTGCTGCACCGATTCGAGGAGTCGCCGTAGCGACACGACCCGCGGCCCGGACTCGCATGCGAACCGCTACCGGTCGATAAGAACTTACCACGGGCGCCGGAAGCGAGGCCATGTCACAGGACAGCGACATTCACGACCTGACGGCGGCAGGACTGGCGCGGCGGATCCGCGATGGCGACCGCTCGCCGGTCGAGGTGGTCGACGCCACACTGGAGCGTATCGAGGCGCGCAACGACCGGACCAACGCCTTCGTCACCGTCACCGACGAGCGGGCCCGCCAGGCCGCCCGCGAGGCCGAGCGCGCCGTCGAAGCCGGCGAACCGCTGGGACCGTTACACGGCGTCCCCGTCGCCGTCAAGGACCTGGACGACGTCGCGGGCGTTCGGACCACCAGCGGCTCGCTGCTCTTCGAGGACTTCGTTGCCGAGGAGAACTCACTGTTCGTCGACCGACTCCTGGAGGCGGGAGCCATCGTCGTCGGCAAGACCAACACTCCCGAGTTCGGGCTGGGCTGCTGGACACACAACCGCGTCGCCGGCAACACCGCCACACCGTTCGACCTGGACCGCATTTCAGGGGGGTCCTCGGGCGGCGCGGGCGCGGCGCTCGGCGACCGTCTCGTGCCCATCGCACAGGGGTCGGACACCGGCGGGTCGATCCGGACGCCCGCATCCTGCTGTGGCGTGGTCGGCGTCAAGCCAACCTACGGCCGCGTGGCTGCGCCTCGCCGACCCGACGCCTACATCTCACACACCCCGTTCTCGCATCTCGGCCCGCTCGCGCGGACAGTCGACGACGCCGCGCTCATGCTGGAGGTGATGGCCGGCCCGCACCCGAAGGACCCGTTCTCCGCCCCGGACGACGGGACCGACTTCCGGGCCGCCACGGACCGCTCTATCGACGACATGACGGTCGCGTACTCGCCGGACCTGGGTGCGTTCCCGGTCGAGGAGGAGGTCCGGGCAGTGGTGGGCGACGCCGTCGGCGCCTTCGCGGACGCCGGCGCGACCGTCGAGGAGGTCGACGGACCGATCGACCTGAGCCACGACGAGGTCATGGATACCTACTACACCTTCGCGACGGTGCTGTGGGAGTCGCTGTTCGACACGCTGGAGGAGGAGGGGCTAGACCCCCGTGGCGAGGACCGGGAGAGGTTAGTCGACAGCACCGTCCAGACCATCCTCGAGGCAGAGAGTGTCTCCACCCGCGAGTACGCTGCGGCCAACCGCAAGCGCACCCGGGTCTACGACGCCCTCCGGGAGACGCTGCAAGAGTACGACCTGCTGGTGACCCCGACTCTTGGCGTGACCCCCTTCGAGCACGGCGACCTCCCCGACACCGTCGCCGGCCAGGACGTCGACAAGCGGCGGGGCTGGCTGCTCACCCAGCCGTTCAATTTCAGCGGCCACCCCGTCGCCTCGGTGCCCGCGGGCTTCTCCGACGGACTCCCTGTGGGGATGCAGGTCGTCGGGAGCCGCTTCGCGGAAGACGACGTGCTCGCGGGGAGTGCGGCCGTCGAGCGCCAGCGCCCCTGGCACGACGCGTACCCGGAGTGACCGGGGCGGGCGAACGGCCGGACCGTCAGCGTCTTTTCGGTCGGTGGCCCACGGAGAGCCATGCGCGTGCTGGGCATCGAGGGGACCGCCTGGGCTGCCAGCGCCGCCGTCTACGACAGCAACAGCGACGCGGTCGACATCGAAACCGAGGCCTACGAGCCCGACAGCGGCGGCATCCACCCCCGCGAAGCCAGCGAACACATGGCCGAGCACCTGCCCCAGGTCATCGAGACGGTGCTGGCCCGCAATCACGTCACCGGGGGGGATGAGGGCAACGACGACCGCACGAACCCTGCCGCCATCGACGCCGTCGCCTTCTCCCGTGGGCCCGGTCTGGGCCCGTGTCTGCGCGTCGCGGGGACGGCCGCCCGCGCGCTCGCCCAGCGCCTGGACGTGCCGCTTGTCGGCGTCAACCACATGGTCGCACACCTCGAGGTCGGCCGGCACCTGTCGGGGTTCGACTCGCCGGTCTGCCTGAACG
>CAZOWU010000186.1:0-4350 GCA_964583735.1 uncultured Halobacteriales archaeon
ACGCGCTGGCCGTCGACGAGGAGGGCGAACAGCTCCCGCCCATCGGCGAAGAGGATCTCAAGGAGGTCCCCGAGGCGGCCCAGCTGTTCAGCCCCGCCACGACCGCTCGGGTCGTCCTGATGCAGAACATCGTCCCGGCGATCGCGACCGTTGGAGCCTATCTCACCTTCCGGTTCGTTCCGGTGTTCTGAGCGCGAACGCAGTTCAGAACTCCGCGACTTCCTCCAGCCGGTCGGCGTACTCCAGCATGCGGACGAAGTCGACTGTCACCCAGTAGTCCTCGTTCCCGTATTCGACGAGCCACGCACCCTCGCGGTCCGCGACGAACAGCGCCGGGTCGGCGACCAGTCTGTCGGCAACTCCCTCGAACGCCTCCTGGGTTTCGTAGACCGAGCCCTCGCTGCGGACGGACTCGAAGAAGTCCCGCTCGGCCACGCTCAACCCGGTGAGTGCGACCCGGTGGCGCGAACGCAGGGTTGCCCCGAACGACGCAGGCGTCGCTGCGCGCTCGCGCGCGGCGTGGCGGAACACGGGAAGCGTCACGGTCTCTTCGCTGACGTTGACGGTCGCAGGCCGCCCCCGACCCCGACCACGTCGTACCGGGGCTCGGGAACCAGCGCCGGCCGGTTTTACTCGGCGGCCGCGTAGTGGTGCTGGACCGTCAGCAATGGCAGTGGACGGGTCTCGTCGTGGACGACCGGTCGGTCCCACCATCGACCCCCTCGACGAACATCGCGACGTCGGGGTCGGCACACCCGGCGAGCGCGCCTGTCACCCCGACGGCACAGGCGGCCAGGAACTCCCGTCTGTGGAGGGCAGCGGTCATGTGTCGGCCTACGCCAGCCGGAAATAAAACTCCGAAGCGGTGTTTCACAGCCACCGTATCCGCCGGTCGGCGTTCCCGTTCGGCCGACAGCGGCCCGCGAGCCCCTCGGCAACGTGACGGGCCAGCGAACACGTTCGCCGGCGGAGGCGTCCGAGGCGACCGATTCACGGCGGAGCTGGCCGTCGATGGGGCGGTCATCGCGACCAGGCGTGACAGCCGGGCGGAAACCGCTCGCTCCGGTCGCGGCCCCGTAACTATCATTACCGGATGCGTCGATAGCGGGGTAATGGCTGTCTCGAGTGTGACACAGGCAGTAGACCGTATCAGCGACGGCGACGAGGTCTACCTCGGCGGGTTCGGGTTCGCACAGCCGTTTGCCGTGAGCCACGAGCTGGTCCGGCAGGGCCTCTCGGACCTCCACGTGGTCCGGGCGTCGGGCGATATCCTGCTCGACCAGCTCGTCGGCGCCGGCTGCGTCTCCGAGGCGACCATCGCACACTGCTGGAACGCTGTCGGGCCGGCCCCGACGAGCGCGTATCGCCGCGCTGCCGAAGACGGCATCCCGCAGCCGCTCTCGACCGAGGAGTACGGCCTCGGAAACCTCGTTCTCCGGCTGTTCGCCGGCGCGCGCCGCCTCCCGTTCGTTCCCGCCGGGCCGGTGGAGTCGACGGGGCAGTTCGAACACCGGCAGTCCGAGGAGAAGTTCATGGAGGTCACAGTCGGCGGTGACTCCTACTACGCGATGGAGCCGTTGAACCCCGACGTCAGCGTCATCCACGCCCCCAGAGCCGACGAGCGCGGCAACGTCCAGCTGACCGGCGCGCGGGCAGAAACCAAGCACGGTGCCATGGCCGCCGACCACCTCCTGGTGACTGTCGAAGAGGTGGTCCCCACAGCCGAGACCCAGTCAGCACCGGACCACACCGTCGTTCCCGGGTTCATGGTCGACGGCGTCGTCGAGGTACCGGGTGGCGCACACCCGGCCGGCGTGCACGGGCACTACGCACGCGACATCGACTATCTCCAGCACTACGGGAACGAGACGGCGTCGCTGGCGTCGTTCGAGGCCTTCCTCGAGGAGTACGTCGACGGCGTCGCCGACCACGAGGAGTACCTCGAGGTCGTTCGAGCGAACGGGTTCGGGCCGGACCCGGTGGAGGGGTCATCGTGAGCGACCCGTCCACCGAGCCGACCCGCCGCGAACAGTTGCTCTACACGGCCGCCCGGGAGTTCGCCGACGAGGAGGTCGTGTTTACCGGGTTCCACTGGCCAGTCGTGGCCGCCAGGGTCGCCCGGAACCTCCACGCACCGGACCTCACCTCCGTGTTCGAGGCCGGCATCTGCTACCGCGGAACTGCCGAAACACTGCCGACAAGCACCACCGAAGTTACCGCCTTCGCGGGCAACGTGGACATGTACGGCAACTCGCTGGACACGTTACACACGTTCCTCAAGTCCGGCCGGCTCGACGGGGCGGTGATCGACGTCTCGAACGTCGACCGGTTCGGCAACGTCAACTCGACCGTCGTCGGCGACTACGACGACCCCGACGTCCGCCTCCCCGGTCCCGGAGGTGCAAACGATATTGCCACCCACGCCGAGGACCTGACGCTCGTCTGTGGGGTGGCTGACCCCGACCGGTACCAGGACCGCGTGTCGTACGTTTCGAGTCCGGGCCACCTCGACGGCGACGGCTCCCGCGAGGCAGCCGGGTTCGAACCGGGGACCGGCCCGTCGAAGCTCATCACACAGGTCGGGACGTTCCGGTTCGACGACACCGGCCGTGCTCGGCTCTGGAAACTCGCGCCCGGTGTCGACGTCGCGGCGGTTCGCGAGACGACCGGCTGGACGGTCGCCGACGATGACTACGAGACCGAACCCCGGCCGGACTCCGAGGAACTGGCCGTCGTCCGGGAGGTTCTCGCGGAAGCGGCGGAGCGCAACTACGCCGCAGTCCGACCCTGAGCGGGGCTGCGCCCGGCGGTGGGCCAGCCACACGCGGTCGGACTGGGAGGACTGCTCGGCGAGCAGAGCCAAGCCCCGGCAGACAGGTGGCGTGTCGTCTATGCGGCGGAAACGTCCGATTGGGGCTCTCTGAAGGCGAGTTGAGCGGCTACACTCGCCTGTCTACCGGGATGGGTTTCCACGTCACCAGCGAGCGACGGGGTCGCTTCACGAACTCTGACGGCAGTGACCGTTGGCACGTATTGTCGTTCCCGGTTGGTTGGCCTCGTGGGAAGCTCTCGATATTTTTGCACAGCGCCTTCCACACCTCGGTGCTCGGTGACATGTGGAGTGCGGTGAGAATAAAGAAGCTCACTGTGGTCAGGGCCGGACTGTCCACAGCAGCCACGTCTCCGGATTTGGGCATTTCACCTCGAAAAGCCCGAGCGCGTCCTCGTCAGTGTCGGACGGTTCCAGCAGGTGATTTCGGAACCATTCGGTATCGCAGTTTATACTGCCGGCTGTCCCTTCGTGAAGAGACTTGCCACCACGGGATGGCGTGATTCTTCAGAGACGGACAGCCGCCAGTAGTAGTCTCCAACTCGCGGTCACTCCCGGCGTTACTCCGTTGTTGGTGTTCGTCGCGGCCGGTGGTATCGTTGGTGGGGATGTGGGGGCGGCTTTGGTCGTCGGCGGGGCTGCTGTGTGATTTGTCACAGTTGTGCTCGTCGGTCAGCGAGTGTTGGTGTCTGGTGGTGTCATGTTGCTCCAGCCCGTGCTAACCCCTCACCACGGCGCCGCACTTCGGACGGGAACTCCCGTCTTTCCCTTCCTCGGTCTCGAACAGCATACCGGCAGCTCGCCCGGTCGGAGAATGAACGTCAGGAAACCAGAGTGAAGTACCCAGAGATACAGCGCGTCGGGCGGCCACCGGCGGCGCCGGTTTCGGTGCGGTAGGGGTGTGGTTGCGTCAACACGACCGGGCGCTGTCAGGCGAATAGACTGCTGCCGGTGACGATGACAATGTCGGTGGGTGGTAGCGACCGGCAGCGGTCTAATGAGCTGGTCGCAGTCTCAAACTTTCGTTCACGAATGTGTGTCAGCGATTCCGAATGTGTGTATGCGTGCCACACACCAAAGGCGACGGCATGGTATACCAACAGGAACGCAATCACCATCTCGCGCATCTGGGACAGACTCGCAGTGGCCACTTATCGGGACACGACCGGCGAGGCCAGCATGTCGGTCACGTCGACGCGGTCGGTCCGGTTCTGGGGGCCAGGTCGGCCACCGTCTTGGCGCCGACCTCGACGAGCGTTAGCTCCTCCGCGCGTGTGTGGATGCGAACCCGCTTGTGAAAGTCCCGAGTCGGCCCCCACTGTGCTCCGGTCAATCTGGTACAAATTCCGCGGTACCGTGGTCGGTCCCGCGAGGCTTCTGCGTGGATATCTGGTCCCGATTGCTGCGTTTGTGTTGGTTTTCGGAGCGACCTGGTACTTCACCGTGGTCCGGGTGGCGTATAGCCTGGTGAGGGCTGATATCCACCCGGTCACGGTCCACTCAACGACGACGTGGACTGA
>CAZOWU010000187.1:0-4343 GCA_964583735.1 uncultured Halobacteriales archaeon
TCCAGCGACAGGAGACGATGTTCCGCGACCGTGTCGAGGACGACCCCGACGCCCGGTTTCAGCCCGAGGCCGGCCGCTATCACCTCTACGTGAGCTACGCCTGCCCGTGGGCCCACCGAACACTGCTGGCCCGGGCACTGAAGGGACTCGAGGACGCCATCACCGTCGACGTCGTCGACCCGTACCGCGGCGAAGGCGGCTGGCAGTTCACCCCCGAGAAGGCGGGGTGTACCCCCGACACCGTCAACGGGAGCGACTACCTCCGGGAGGTCTACCAGGCCGCCGACGACGACGTCACCGGTCGCGTGACCGTCCCGGTGCTGTGGGATAAACAGGAGGAGACGGTCGTCAACAACGAGTCGGCGGAGATCCTCCGGATGCTCGATACCGAGTTCGGCGACATCGCGACCCGGGACGTGGACCTGTACCCCGAGGACTACCGGGATGAGGTCGACCGGGTCATCGAGGCGGTCTACGAGCCAGTCAACAACGGCGTCTACCGGTGTGGGTTTGCCGACAGTCAGGAAGCCTACGACGAGGCCGCCGAGGAGCTGTTCTCGGCGCTCGACCACTGGGATTCGGTGCTGGCCGACCAGCGGTATCTCGCCGGCGACCGGCTGACCGAGGCGGACATCTGCATGTTCACCACGCTCGTCCGCTTCGACGAGGTCTATCACACCCACTTCATGTGCAATCACAAGCTCATCCGGGAGTACGACAACCTCTGGCCGTACCTGCGGGACCTCTACCAGACGCCCGGTGTCGCAGAGACAGTGAACATGGACCACATCACCGAACACTACTACACGACCCATCCGGACGTCAGCCCGAAGCGGATCGTCCCCACCGGGCCGGACCCCGAGTTCGAGGCCCCGCACGACCGCGACGAGCTACCGGGGAGTCCGCCGGCAGCGCTTGACGTGCCGGCCGCGGCCGACTGAAGACGGGCGATGGGCGTGTCCGGAGGAGACACCTGCGATGCGCGACTCCGACGACACCTACACCTGTGAGACCTGCGGGACGACCACTGACCGCACGGGGGCAGTCCGCCGGGAAACGATGGGTGGACTGGACCCCGACCGCTGGCAGACGCTGTGCTGTCCGGAGTGTGGCACGCGGCTGAAAACCGTTCTCGTCAGGGGGTAGCGAGCCCCTCCCCGCGTTGCCCCGCCGCTGTGGCGACCGCGGGACGTTTTTGTAGCGCCGGACGAAGTCGTGGTATGGCCGGTGAGCGATACGTCGGCGTGGACTGGAGTTCGGGGTCGTGGTTCGCCGTCGTCTTCGACCGTGAGGGGTTCGACCACGCTGGCGTGTTCGACGAGGTGGGGGCGCTCTGGGAGCGCTACGAGGAGCGGGCCGAGCGGGTGTTCATCGACATGCCGGTCGGGCTCGTCGAAGAGGGTGACCCGGTCCGGGCGTGTGACCGCCAGGCCCGCGCCGTACTGGGCCCGCGCAACCGGTCGGTGTTCACGCCGCCGGTCCGCGAAGCCACCCGCAAGCGACGGTACCCCGCCGCAAAGCGGGTCAACGAACGCAAGGCCGACCGCGGGCTCTCGAAGCAGGCGTTCAACATCTCCGACGGCATCGAGACTGTCGACCAGCTGCTCCAGAACGTTCCCGAAGCTCGGGCTGTCTTCCGGGAGTGTCACCCCGAGGTGTGCTTCCGTACGCTGGCTGGCGACCCGCTCCAGCACTCGAAGCGGAAGGCGGGGGGGTACGCCGAGCGGATGCGGGCGCTCGCGGGCTTCGACAGCGAGGCCGCACCGACGGTCCAGCGGGCCGCCGAGGCCGCCGGTGGGGCCGACGTGGCCGTCGACGACGTCCTCGACGCGGTCGTGCTAGCGTATACGGCTCGTCCCGGCCCCGGCGAGCTGTTCACGCTTCCGCCCGAGCCGCCGACCGACGCCGCCGGCCTCCCGATGGAGATGGTCTACCGCGCCCCGGAGCCACTGGAGCCGGACGTGGAATGAATCCAGGCGGTGTCCGCCGCTGTGGGTGCGCGTGGATGCCGACACCCGGTCAGTTCTCCCGTAGCGTCGCCGAGCCCACCTCGACGTCGACCAGCGCACCCTGCGGGTCACCGTCGGCGTCGCGGTAGGCCCCGCTATCGTCGTCGAGATACTGGCCGAACAGCCGGTCGGCGACATCCCGGCGGAGGGCGTCGTCCTCGCGGATTGTGACGGTCCCACGAAGGAGGGCGAGCCACGCGCTGCCCTGGCCCTCGATAGCGAGCGCGACGCGGGGGTTGCGCCGGACGTTGGCCAGTTTCCGGCCCTGCGTGAAGCAGTAGACGTGGCCGTCATCGTAGAGATACCAGACCGGCGCGACGTGTGGGCGGTCGTCGACTGCAGTGGCGAGAAACGCCGCGTATGGCTGCCCGGCGACCCGGTCGACGATATCGTCGGGGAGACCCATACACTCTCTCACGCCGCGCGCGTCATGAGGCTGCCGACCCGGGCCACGTCTCCAGTGACAGCCACCAGTTGGGCGACGCGTACCCCGGGGAGTTTTGTTCTCCCCATCCACAGACAGAAGTATGAGTGATAAAATCGAGACGCGCCCGGTGGCGGACTGTGTGGTCCTTCTGGCACTCGCAGAGCTGTCGACAGAAGAGGGGACCCCGGTACACACCGGCGAGGTGAACCGCGTGTGCAACGAGGCGGCCGAGAAGATGGACGGCGACGTGCTTGGCTCGGTCTCGGAGGCAGAGGTGAACCGGGCGCTGAATCGGCTGGAGGCCGACGGTCACGTCGTCGCCGAGCCGAGCGACGACACCTCGGCGGTCGGGAAGGGCCGCCCCCAGTTCGTCCTCGAGGACGACCTGTCAGCTGTCGTGGACGCGCTCTCGGACGACGACCGGGTTGCAAACCTCGCCGCCGAGCTCGAGGAGTCGCTGTAGGCGGCCGCCACACTGTTCTCGGCTATGCTGAAGCGGCTGCCACCGCTACGTACCGCACAGTAGGTCGGCGACTCCGGCGGCCCGCGCCAGCAGCCGTTCGTCGCTCCCGAACCGACCGACACACTGGAGCCCGACAGGGAGCCCCTCGACCCGCCCTGCGGGCACCGTCACCGCCGGCAGCCCGGCGTAGGTCCAGGGTCTGTTCATCACGCTGTCCCCGGTGGTTGTGATGCTCGCGGGCGCGGGACCGGGCGCAGCCGGGCAGACCCAGACGTCTGCGCCCGCCGCGTCCATCCGCTCGTGGACCCGCTCGCGGGTTCGCTCACAGCCCGCCCTGGCCTCCGCGACGCGTTCGTCGCTGACCGCCAGCCCTTCCTGTATCGTCTCGGCGGTGGTCGTCCGGTAGAAGGGCTCGTACTCCGCGAACCACGCCTCGTGTTCGCGGGCGACCTCTCCCGTCGTGAGGGCGAGGTGCTGGCGGTCGACCCGCTCGTATTCGTCGAACGGGCGCGCCCGGACGACCTCGTAACCGGCCGCTGCGAGTGCCGCGACCTGCTCGCGGAAGGCCGCGAGTCCTTCGGGGTCGGCCTGGTCGAGGGACGGCCCGTCGGGGACGCCGAGCGTCGGGACCCCACCGTCGTCGTCGGTAGCCTCGGGCCCGTCGACGGGCTCCCAGCCGTCACACAGGACCCCGGCAGCCCGCCGAGCCCCGGCCACGTCCTGCGTGAACAGCCCGACGTGGTCGACACTCGCCGACCGGGTGAGGACACCGTCGGTCGGGACCCGGTCGAAGCTGGGTTTGAAGCCGACGACTCCACAGAAGGCAGCCGGGCGGACGACGGAGCCGCCGGTCTGCGTGCCCAGTGCCAGCGGGGCCATCCCGGCAGCAACCGCCGCTGCAGAACCGCTGGACGAGCCACCCGGCGTGTGGTCGGTGTCGTGTGGGTTGCGGGTCAACCCCGGCGCGAAGCCAGCGAACTCCGTGGTGACGGTCTTGCCCAGCACCACCGCGCCAGCCTCGCGGAGCCGTTCGACCACGGTGGCCTCCTCGCCGGCGAACAGTTCCGGCGGGAGCGCCGACCCCGCTCGGGTCGTGAAGCCGTCGACGTGGATGATATCCTTCACGCCGACCGGAAGGCCGTACAGCGGCGGCCGCTCCGCGGAGTCGGGATGGCTGTCGGCAACTCC
Source organism: uncultured Halobacteriales archaeon (assembly GCA_964583735.1). Taxonomy (GTDB): domain Archaea; phylum Halobacteriota; class Halobacteria; order Halobacteriales; family Haloarculaceae; genus Salinirussus. Next base: position 4,088 of record CAZOWU010000187.1, read on the forward strand.
CTCGGCCGCCACCCGGACCCGCTCGCGGCGGCCACACTCCTCGCGAAGCGCCCGAATCTCGGGGTTGCGGGTGTCGATGCGGTCACACAGCCCCATGGCGTATCCGACGGGGCCGCGCTCATCGGCCCGCAGTGCGGCCGCGGCCTCCGCCAGCGGGGCGTCGGTACCGGACATGTGCGGCCTTCGCCCCGCCTCCATCTAATACTGCCGGCTGTCCCTTCGTGAAGATACCTGCCACCCCGGGACGGCGTGATTC
>CAZOWU010000188.1:0-4257 GCA_964583735.1 uncultured Halobacteriales archaeon
CCACGACGTCCACAACCGCGACGAGGAGACCGACATGGAGCCGCTGACCACGCCCAGAGAGGAGTTCGTCTTCGACGGCTGGGGCCGGATGGGTGAACGCAAGTACACCTACGTCGAATAACGCCCCGGACGAGAATTTTCCCCACGTTTTTTGCCGAGCGTAGCGAGGGCACGAGAGGTGGTCGCGCTGTGGTCGGATGGGCGAGCGTAAGTCCACTGACATCGAGTGACCCACACCGGTCGTCAGCCCCGACCGTTGCTCAGGGCAGGTTCCCGAGCCCGTCGAGTGTCGCTTCGAGCGACAGCGTCGTCGTCGCCAGCGAGTAGCCGTCGATCCGGGCCAGGTCGGCCGCGTGCTCCCAGATGTCCGTCTCCTCGAGGCCGTGGAGGACGACGGCGTTGGGGGTCGGCGTGACAACCCGCAGCGCGACCAGCGGCGACTCCCCGCGGGTGATTCCAGTGAAGACCAGCGCACGGTTGGTGCTCTGGCCGTACAGCTGGTAGAACTCGTCGCTGGAGAGGCGCTGAATCGCCCGGACGGAGTCGATGACTGTGTGTCCGGCCACCGTGTCGCGGTCCCCGCGAACCAGTTCGGTCGCGTCGATGGCGCTGTAGTACTGCTTCAGTGGGACGTTCGCTGGGTACTCCCGGAGGTCGTGGACCACATCGCTATCGAAGCCCGCCGAGAGTACGCGGGCGTGCTGGCGGATCTTCGAGCCACCGCGACGCTGGTCGATATCGAGGACAGCGTCGACCATCCGGCGGACGACTCCGACCCCGGGGTTCTCCCGGCGGCCGCTCTCGTAATCGGAGACCACGGAGGGGGAGACGTCGAGTTCCTCGGCGAGGTCAGTCTGCGCGACCTCGAAGTCGGTGCGCCACTTTCGCAGGGTCGCACCCGGCTCCTCACTCAGCGTCACCTCGCCGGCGATCTTCTCGGCCAGTTCTGCCCGCGGCCCGCGTGCCATGTCGGCTGCGACGGAGGAGCCGGTCAAAAGGGCATCGAAACCCCTGTCGACAGACGACGAATCACCCGCCGAAGCTGCGTCCTGGGTTGGTCACTCGATGCCGCCGACGCCGCTTGCGGCCTCCGAGAGGTCGTAGGGGTCGACCTCGATGCCGAGTTCCGCCAGGGCGGCCTCCATGTGCTCCTCCTTGGCGTACTCGGCGCCCGCCTGTTCGCGGTGGCGCTGGGCGGCGACGAGTACGTCCGCGCGACGGTCCTCGGGGATGTCGTACTTGTCGGCGGCGAGTTCGATGGTCAGCCCGTCGTTGTCCCGCGTGTACAGCGAGTGGAAGATGCCGCGGTCGAACTCGTTGTAGCCCCGACCGTCCGCCTCCAGAGCGGCCGTTACTTCCCGAAACTGCTCGGGGTCGACGCTGAAGGCGAGGTGGTGGACGCCACCCGTGGTGGGCTGCTGGGGCTGGCGGTTCGAAGGCCGGTCGTCGCTGACAAAGAAGGTAATGACACGGCCGTCACCCGTGTCCAGAAAGAGGTGGGTCTGGTCGGGGTCGTCGAGGTTGGGCTGTCGCAACACCACCCGCATCCCCAGCAGGTCACGGTAGAAGTCGAGCACCGACTCGGCGTTCGACCCCCAGATGGTGATGTGGTCAGTACCGGTGGTGTGCATCGGGCTGTCCGGGAGTTCGTCGTCGACAGGGACGTCGCTCATGGCTTACGTAGGTGCCGGACGGGCAAGTAGTTATCTTCAGGTGAGACGCCCGTCACCCTCCTGTTGGCCTGGGGACCGGTTCTCCGGTCACTCCTCCCAGTATTCGATGTCGCTATCCTCGGCGAAGTAGGCGTGGAAGTCACGCTCGCTGCGGCCGCCCGGGGGCGCGCCGACGAACACGCCGACCGTCCCCATCTCCGGATACATCGTCACGTCGGGCTCGGTCATCGTCGAGATGGCGAGATACCTGAGCGGGTCGTCGCCGTCGTTGACCACGCGGTGCCCGCCGGATTCGTCGGGCGGGAGGGTCACGTAGTCGCCAGCCTGCAGCGGATAGTTCCCGCCTGCCGCCCGGAGGGTTCCCTCGCCAGCCAGCACGTACAGCGCCTCCTCGTTCGCGGTGTGGTAGTGGTACGGCCAAGAGCGCCTGCCCGGCGGGAGTTCGTAGAGGCTGCAACCGATGTCGTCGGCGCCGACGGCCTCGGCGAGTTGCTTGCGCCGGAAGGCAGTCTCCCCGTGGTCCTGTTCCGTCCACTCGAGGTCGTTCTCGTTGGTCTTCTCCATGCCCGAAACCCGCTCTGGCGGCAAAAAAACCCAGGTGCTCCGTTTCAACCACAGGGTTCAATCGGCCCCCGCTCCAGAGTGAGCGTAATGGGAGATTGGACGGAGCAGTACCGCCCCGCCTCGCTCGACGAACTCCGGGGCAACGACACGGCCCGCGACGAGGTCAGGGAGTGGGCCGAGAGCTGGCCCGAGCACCGCGAGGCAGCCGTGTTGCACGGCCCGCCGGGGGTGGGGAAGACTTCCGCTGCCCACGCGCTCGCGGCGGACATGGGGTGGCCGACCATCGAGCTCAACGCCTCGGACTCGCGGACGGCCGACGTCATCGAGCGGGTCGCGGGCGAGGCCGCGAAGTCCGGCACCCTGACGGCCGGCGGCGCCGGCCGCCGGCTAGTGGTCATGGACGAGGCCGACAACCTCCACGGCAACGTCGACCGCGGCGGGACCCGCGCTATCACCGACCTCGTGAGGGAGGCCAGCCAGCCGGTCGTCCTGATCGCCAACGACTACTACGAGATGTCGAACACGCTCCGGAATGCCTGCCGGGAGGTGGAGTTCCGGCCGGTCTCCGCCCGGTCGATCGTTCCCGTGCTGCGGGACATCTGCCGGAAGGAGGGGGTCGAGTTCGAGAGCGACGCACTGGAGACGCTCGCCCAGCAAAACAGCGGCGACCTCCGCGGGGCAATCAACGACCTCCAGGCGCTGGCCGAGGGGCGCGACCGGCTCGAGGCCGGGGACGTGGTGACCGGCGAGCGCGACACCACCGAGGGCGTCTTCGACTTCCTCGACACCGTGATCAAGGAAGCCGGCCCACAGGAGGCCCTGGAGGCGTCCTACGACGTCGACGAGACGCCCGACGACCTCATCAACTGGATCGAGGACAACATGCCCAAGGATTACCAGGGCCCAGAACTGACAGCAGCCTACGGGTTTCTGGCCAACGCCGACCGGTGGCTCGGCCGGGTGCGGGCGACACAGAACTACAGCTTCTGGCGGTACGCCGGCGACAACATGACTGCCGGCGTGGCGGCCGCCCGGCGCGAACCGAAGGGCGGGTGGACCCGGTATGGCCCGCCCAGTTACTGGTCGAAGCTGGGACGGACCCGGGGGACGCGGGACACCCGCGACCACGTTGCCCGGCAGGTCGCCGCCACGAACGGCGTCTCGACGGCTACCGCCCGCCGGGAACTGATGCCCCGCCTGTCGGTCATGACCCACCACTGCAAGAACCGCGAGCTGACGGTGGCGATGGCCGCCCGCTACGAACTGGAGGCCGAACACGTCGCCTTCGTCACCGGCAGCGGCGAGGACACCAACAAGGTCCAGTCTATCGTCGAGGACGCCCAGCAGCTCCGGGAGGAGGCTGCAGTCGAGGGTTCGGAGGGGGCCTTCGAGGGTGGCAGCGCGGGCGGGCTCTCCGAGGAGGAGGGGGACGTGGAGGGGGAGTCAGCCGGGGGAGAGTCGGACGGTGACCCACACGCCGAGACTGGTACCCCGGAGAACGGACAGGCAGAGCGGGACGACGAGGCCAGCGAGCCGGGAGACGAGCAGTCGGGACTGTCCGACTTCATGTAGGGGGCGGCGCGAGGGCGGCGTGTCCCGTGGATCAGTCCCCGGCCGTGCGCGCGTCGCGGTCACCGGCGTCCGCGCCTGCGGTCCCGGGCTCCGTGTTCGCAGTCGGCCCCCAGAACGCCAGTGTCGCCGCAACCAGCAGCCCAGTGAAGATCGTCAGCGCGGCGCCGTGGTGGGCCACCTGGGCGACGGCGCCGTAGTTGAAGACCGTGTTGGCGCCCAGCAAAACCTGCACCGGGAGGACGGCGAGTGCGATGGCCGTCGCGTACCGGATGCGGCGGTCCAACCCCCCGCGCCAGGCAGCGACGGCCGTCCCGAGAATGGCGAAGCCGGTCACCATGGCCAGCGCGCGGTGTGACCACTCGATGAAACACGGTTGGTCGGCCGGCAGCAGGCCGAGAAAGCCGTTCGTGCCGGGCCACTGGGCGTTGCAGGCCAGCCCCGCGGCCGT
>CAZOWU010000189.1:0-4241 GCA_964583735.1 uncultured Halobacteriales archaeon
ATGACGTACTTCACGCTCCAGGGATTTCAGCGGGAGTCTCCTGGAGTCATCCTCAACTAATTACTCAGCAGCTGAGTAATTAGGTAGTCCCGATACTCTCCACCATCTTCAAAACACTGTCTACACTTGTTCGTGTTGTAGTCATTTGCAACGTTTGTGATTTCGACTATTTGCAACCTCTCCTGTGCAACGTGAGAGACGTGTCCGCACGGAGTCTGGAAATTAGGCATTCCCGACTCCTGCTTGTGAAGCGTCATCGTTGTCTCGTTCAAGATTCCACATCTCTTCTCGTCCTGAAACGAGTCCATACTATGTTATACCGTCCCGTGGCTAAGTTTCTATACCATGGTATACGAGAGCACTCAAAGGTTGCACTTCCACTAATACTGACAGCTTCACTGGCGGGTAGCTGACTGCAGACGGCGAGACCGATGACCGACTGGCCCAACTCATACTGCCGGCTGTCCCTTCGTGAAGATACTTGCCACCCCGGGATGGCGAGATTCTTCACAGACGTACAGCCGGCAGTATCAACACCCATCTCGAATCGCAGACGAACCGGGACGCAACACCGGCACTCGGGACCCTCGACCGAGTCCTCGTGAACATCCGCGAGACCGAAGACGAGACCAACGAGTCGGCCGGAGCAGAAGCGCTGGCGGACGCTCAGGAACACACCCTCTCTTTCCTCTACGCTTGACGACCGGGGGCTGAAACAACACCGTGGCTGAGAAACCGGGCAAACTGACACGGTCTCGGCAACTACCGACACAACCCGTAGAGACGCCCGAGTGGGCGGCTGGACCGACCGTAACTGCCCTACGCGCGGAGCGCGTAACGGTCCCGTGCACCACGACCGGATCCACGCCCGCGAGCCGACACACGACCGCGAGTCCTGGCGTGTCGGCACCGTTCAGGCGGCGACCGAGGGCGACGGTCACTGGGTGGTTACCGTCGAGGCAGCCGACGGCGAGCGTCTAGAGCTGACGACCACGCTGGCCATCCGGGACCTCGTCAGGTCCCGGCTCCCCGAGCCCGACGCCTCGCCAGTCGGCCAGCAGGTCTGGTTCCAGAAGAGAGGCGAATAACCGCGAACGACAGCGGCTGCAGGCCCCGGGTGACCCCGCACCTACCGCCGTTCGTGGACGTGCTCGCTGGTGGAGACGCGGATGTCGAGTTTGTCGGTACCGCGTATCCACGAGCAGTACCCCTGGAGCCGGTCGGCGCCTCTGAGGCGCTCGACGGTGTCGTAGTCCTCGCGGAGTTCCTCGTTGGTGAACAGCGCGTGGACCTGCTTGTGGCAGGGCCGACACAGCACGACGGTTGGACTCTCGGCACGGCGCTCGGGTTGCAGGTGGTGTTCCTGGACGGCCTGTGGGTCACCGAGTCGCTCGTCGGGGACCCGACGACGACAGAGCGCACACTCCGTCGGCATACGCTACCGTTGGTGCTACAGCGAGTTGAACGCTCGGTCGCCGACGGCACGGAGCACCCTGTCGGATGCGACTGGCCGTCCAGCCACACAGCGGACTGATACTGCCGGCTGTACGTCTCTGAAGAATCACGCCATCCTGGAGTGGCAAGTATCTTCACGAAGGGACAGCCGGCAGTATGACCACCGAGCGGGGCCTTGGACCCGGTGCGTCCGCGGGGCTCGATGCAGCCAGTGACACAGCCAGTCGGGAGCGCACCGCGCTCGGTGCCCGCACCGGCCGACACCGGCTCGGATCCGGAGATTCAAGAGACCGGACGTCAAGGTTGTGGTAACTGACCCGACGCACGGCTTCCTCATGACAAACGACATCTACCGCCGGCAGCTCGAAACCGCGCTGAAGGACGCACAGAAGCTCCGCCACGCCTACAACGACTGGCTCGCCGCCGAGTTCGAGGAGGTCCAGCCCCTGCCCCCACAGGCGGTCGTCTCGCTTGCCCACACCCTCTACCGGTGGCGCCTGGCCAACGCCGGCGGGCACATGGTCCCCCAGGACGACGGGCGCGGCGTCCAGTAGCCCCACGCCTTCCCGACCCGAGAAACGGTTATCACTGTTCGCCGGCGAGTGCGTGGTATGCAAACGATCGACTGGGACGAGGACCGGGACTGCGTGGTCATGGTCGACCAGACGAAGCTCCCGGCCGAGTACACGACCGACTGCGCCGAGACCGTCGACGACCTGGTCGAGAGTATCGAAATCCTCCGCGTGCGCGGCGCGCCGGCGCTCGGGGCAGCAGGCGCGTACGGGGTGGCACTCGCCGCCCGCACCACCGACGCCGACGACTACGCGAGCTTCACGGAGCGGGTCCGGGCCGAGGCCGAGCGGGTCGCGGACGCCCGCCCGACTGCCGTCAATCTCGCCCGCGAGGTCGACGCGCTTCTCGACGTTCTCGAGGACTGTGCGTCGATTCCGGAGGCCCGCGAGCGCACCCTCCGGGAGGCCGAGGCGCTCGCCGACGAGGATGTCAGGCGCAACAGGCAACTCGGCGAGCACGGGGCCGGCCTGCTCGCGGACGGCGAGACGGTGATGACCCACTGCAACGCCGGCGCGCTGGCGACCGTCGACTGGGGGACCGCGCTGGGTGTCGTCTACTCCGCCCAGGAGGCCGGCAAGGATGTCGACGTCGTCGCCAACGAGACCCGCCCGCTCAACCAGGGCTCGCGGATCACGACCGTCGAACTCACCGAGCGGGACGTCGACGTGACGCTCATCCCGGACAACGCCGCCGGGCTCTGCCTCCAAGAGGGGCGAGTCGACGCCGTCGTCGTCGGGGCTGACCGCGTCGTCCTCGACGGTGGCGGCCCCGACGGCGACCAGGGTGTCGTGTTCAACAAGGTAGGCACCTACAAACACGCGGTCGTCGCCGACCGCCACGACGTCCCCTTCGTCGTGGCCGCACCCCACGCCACCGTCGACACCGAGCGAAGCGCCGACGAGGTGGAGATCGAACAACGGGACCCGACCGAGCTCCGGGAGGTCTATGGGACTCAGAACGCCCCCGAGGACGTCCCGGTCTACAACCCTGCCTTCGACCGGACGCCGATGGAACTCGTGGACTACCTGGTCACCGAGACCGGCGTCTACGAGCCGCCGCTGGACCGGGCCGATTTCGCGGAGGCGCCGGCGGCCGAGCCGTAGCTCGCTGTACCTGCGGGTCGGCTCTGTGGCACCGAGTCTCGCCCTCCAGACTAACCCCGGAGCGGTCGGTCCCCTCTCGCCGAGGGCGGCGAACTCAGCAATCGAAGAGGTAGGCGCCGCTGCCGGCACGGAGTACCGGCGCCCCGACGAGGACGGTCGTCCCCGAACTTGCGACCGCGGTACCGAACTCGGTATCCTCGTGTGGGTTCGCGCCAGCCAGTCCCAGGGGTCCGGTCCACCCGTCACTCGCCGTGACCGCGTCCGCCCGGCCGGTATCGTACGCTCGGGGGGGCGCCCACGACCGCGGTCTCGCCGTCGAGGGCGACCGCCTGGCCGAACCAGCCGTCATCGGCCGCCTCCGGGTTCTGCGGTGAGAGCACTGCCCCCCGCTGCTACGCCCCGTCCACGCGGTCGTAGGCGTAGACCGGTGTCCCGACCTGCTCCGCCACCGTCTGCCGCGGCGTAGCTGTGGCTGTCGTCGTCGTCGGCTCCGGCGTCCCGGTCTCGTAGCGCGTCGCGGTCGGTGACTCTGCCGGAGGGACGGTGTCTGTCGCCGTGGCCGTCGGCGCCGGGGTCAGTACTGTCGTCTGGGTACGTTCCCGCGGGGACTTCTGGTCCGAGCCGCCGCCGAGCGTGTTCCAGCCGGCGATGCCGGCAGCGGTCGACAGTCCCAACGCACGGAGGAGTTCGCGTCTGCGGACCACGGTGTGTCACCGGATGACACCGGACAGTAACCCATTCGGAGACGAAACTCTGATTCGAAGAGACCGAACCGGGCGGCGGTCCTGTGAACCAACAGGGGGGACCCGGAACGACCGCCCCACTGTCGTGGGGTCGACCATGCCAGGGGACGGCTCGGCTGCTGTCGATACCTGCCACTCGTCACACGAACTCCGCCGACTGCCGGGGGCCCGACAGCGTCCTGCTGTCGACTCACCAGTCCGACAGCGCCCGCGGCCCGTGCCGGACGGAGATGATCCCCCAGAAGGCGACGACGCCCGTCAGTGCGGCCACACCGGCGACGACGAACACCCACTCCATCCCCACAGAATCCATCAGGTAGCCGCCCAGAAGCGGCGCGAGCAACGCCCCCGGCCGCCAGACCAGCCC
>CAZOWU010000190.1:0-4202 GCA_964583735.1 uncultured Halobacteriales archaeon
GACGTCGATGACCGAAGCGACGAGAGCGATGACAACACCGCCAACAGCGGGAGCGAGAGCGACAAGGGGCCCGACCGGAACGGCTAACAGCGGCTGGCCGCTACCACGAGTATGCGGACCGTCGAGGACGACGCCGGCGACCGGTACATTCTCCTGAAGGAGTCGAGCGAGTCGAGCCTGGTCCGGGACCCCGAGTCGGGGGAGCGTCGCCACATCCCCACCGAAGAACTTCAGCGGGTCGCGGGGGAATCACCGCTGGCGACCGCCGCCGGTGCGGTCTCCGGACCCGTCCGGGCTCTTCTGACAGCTATCCCCGACGAGCAGGCGCTCGGTCTCCTGCTGGAACTCGACCAGCGGGGCCCGATGAGCGTCCGAGCGCTGCTGGAGTATGACCTCTGTGAGAGTGACCTCCACGGCCTGCTGGCGGAGTTCCGGGCGGCCGAGCTGTTGGTCGAGACAGAGGTCGCCGGCGAGCGAGGCTACGAGACGACCGAGCAAGCCAGCGAGGGACTGGCACGCCTGCACTGAGCCGCCGAGAGGGGCGACCAGTCAGTCGCCGGCCTCGGCCAGGAGGTCGGCGTCCACCGAAGAGGTTCGCTCGACCGTCGAGCGGTTGGTTCGGGGGTCCGTCCGGACGCGTACGAGGTCGTCAGCAGCCGCCACGAGGTCCTCGTCGTGGCTGACGACCAGGATCTGCTCGACGCCGTGGTCGCGCATCGCGCCGACCAGCTCGACGAGCTGGGAGACGTGCCCCGAATCCAGGAAGACCGTCGGCTCGTCCAGCACTAACGGTGGCATCGGCGCTGCCCCCTCGATCCCCTCAGCGAGCAGCCGGTAGATCGCACACCGCAGACTAAGGTTGAACAGCGCCCGCTCCCCGCCGGAGAGCTGGTCAGGGTTGAGCGTCTCGCCGTCCTTCTGGTAGACTGTCAGCTCGTAGTCGGCATCGAGTTCGATCCGCGAGTAGGTGTCGTTCTCGTACACCAGGTCGAAGGTCTCGTTGAGCATCCGCTCCAGGGTCTCGACGTTGCGCCGGCGCAACTGCGCGCGTAGCTGGGCGTACATCTCCTCCAGCTGTTCGGCCTCCTCGTACAGCGAGTCCAGCCGGTCGACAGTCGCCGCCAGCTCCTCCCGCTGGTCGCGCAGCGAGGCCAGTTCGTCGAGTTCCGCCTCGACGCCGCCGACCGCCTCGTTCAGCTCGTCCCGGCGCTCGCGGAGCTCCTCGAGCTTTGGTTCGACTTTCTCGAGATAGGTCCCGGCGCGCTCCTTCTCCTCGCGGGCCTCCTCGACGCGCTCTTCGTCGAACCCCTCGCGCAGTTCGTCCCGGCGCTCGCGTTTCTCGGCGAGTCGCTCCCGCCGTTCCTCGTTCAGGTCGGCCTTCCCGGCGCGCTGCTCGCGGTAGTCCTCGATATCGTCCTCCAGGCCGGCGACCGTCTCGGCCGTCTCGGCGAGCCGCTCCAGCCGGTCGACCCGCCCGGTCAGCTCGGCTTTCTCCCGGTTGCACTCGGCGATTTCCTCCTGGCACGCCGTGGCCTTCTCTCGCGTCTCGGCAGCCGCCTCTCGTTTCTCCTCGGCTTCTGCCTCCAGCTCGTTGCCTTTCTCGCGCTTTCGCTCGGCCTCGGCGGCTTTCTCCTCCAGTTGTGCTTGCTTCTGCTCGACGAGCTGGTCCGCGTTCTGGCGTTCGGTCTCCAGCCGCTGGAGCTCGCTGGCACGCTCCTCGAGCCCTTCGGCGCGGTCGAGTTTCCCGGCCAGGTCGGATTCCCGCTCGCGGAGGGTCTCCAGGTCCTCCTCCAGCTCCGCGACGCGCTCACGACGCTCGTCGATGGCTTCGACGTGGGGCGAGCCTTCGACCGGCTGGCCACACTCCGGGCACTTGCCGGCTGCCCGGAGGCGCTCGGCCTCCGCGAGGTGCTCCTCGGCGTTCGCGAGCGTCTCCTCGGTCGCCGCGCGCTCCTCGCGGACCCCCGAGAGGTCCTCCGCGACGGACTCGCGGAACTCCGGGGCGCCGTCGGGGTCGACCGGCGCGTCCGCGAAGGCTTCGCGGTGTGTCTCGGCCTCCGCCTCGAGGTCGGCGAGGTCGTTGCGCTTCTCGGCGAGGAGGTCCTCACCCTCCCCGACCTCTACCTCCAAGTCGTCGGCCTCCTGGCGCCGCTGTTCGGCCTCCTCTTCCAGCTCCGTGGCGCGCTCCTCGAGGGCCTCGGCCTCGGTGTCGTGCTGGCGTTTCTCCGCGCTCAGCTCCGTGATGCGGTCGGTGAGGCGCTCGGTCTCCTCGTCCAGCTCTGCAACCCGCCCGCTGAGCTGCTCGGGCTCGGCCGTCTCGAGGGCGCTCTCGCCGAGGAGGGCGTCGCGCGTGTCCCGGGCCTCGGCCAGCCGCTCGCGGGCTCGCTCGGTCCTCTCGGCCAGCTCCTCGCGCTCCCGCTCGGTGGCTTCGATGCGTCCCTGGAGGTCCTCAATGTCTTCCTCGACCTCGGCCAGTTCAGCCTGTCGCTCGCGGTACTCCTCCAACACGCTCTCGGCGTCGGCGAGAGTCTCCCGGGCCTGCTCGCGGTTGGTCTCGAACCGCTCGGCCTCGTCGTCGACCGCCGACCGCTCCGTCCGGAGTTCGTTCACCCTGGCGTGCAGCGCCTCCTCGTCTTTGGCCTCGAGCTGGGACTCGACCTGTGAGAGCGCGCCCTGTTTGTCGTCGCGGACGTGCTTGACGCCCAGCCGAGCCTCGCTTGCGCGCTCGCGGTACGCCTCGAGTTTGCCAAGCTGGAGGAGGTCGTCGAGCATGTCCTGGCGCTCGTCTGGCGAGGCGTTGATCAGCTTGTTCACCTCGCCCTGTCGGACGTACGCGCAGTTGACGAAGGCCTCGTGGTCCATCCGGAGGAGCTCGGTCACCCGGGCACGCACGTCCCGGGCACCTTCGGACGTGGCGTCGGGTCCCTCCAGCACGCACTCGACGGTCGTGGCCCGCTCGTCGCGCACCCGTACCCGCCGCTTGATGTGGTAGCTCCCGCCGGCGTGGGTGAACCAGAGTTCGACGGTCGTCTCCTCGGCGCCGATGGTGACCACCTCGTCGAGGGTCCGCTCCAGTGCCTTCGCCCCGTACAGGGCGAAAAAGCAGGCCTCGAGCAGCGAGGACTTGCCGCTCCCGTTGAGTCCGTGAATCACCGTGACACCGGCCTCGAGCCGGAGGTCCGCCTCCTCGAAACACTTGAATCCCTCCAGGTGGACCCGGTCGAACCTCACAGGTAGTCCTCCATCGTGACCTGGCTGTCTGCACTCTCGTCTCCACCACTCGCGTCAGTCCCGGAGTCCTGGCCGGTCGCCTCGCCGCCTTCCGGCTCCCCCGGTTCCCTGTCCTCGGCGGGCCGGAAGGCGTCGGCCTCGCCGTCGGCGAGCAGCTCCTGGACCTGGCGCTCTACCTCGCCGGCGACGTTGGAGTCGGCGACCTTGCTTGCCCGGACCGTCTCGTCGACCTCTCGGGCGGCGGAGCTCAACCCGAGTTCGCGGACCCGCTCGCGGACCGCCTCGTCCGGGTCGGCGAATGACACCTCGACCTCGCGCTCGTCGGCGAGTTCGCGGTGGTCGGTTACGCGGGTCGTGAGCGCGCCCGCCTCGCCGGCTGCCTCCTCGATTGTCGCGGGTGTGACCGGGTCGCCATCACCCGAAATCGAGACCACGACTACGGCGTCAGTCAGCCCCTCCTGGGCGACGCGCTCGCGGACCCGCTCGACGCCCTCCCCTGGCCCGAGTTCGACATCGACGAAGACGAACTCCCGGGAGTCCAGCGCGCGTCGGCGGATGTCGACGCCGTCGGCAGGCGGCTCCGGTCCGTCGTCCTCGAAGACAACGAGATTGTACCCCCGTTTCTCGCGCTCGTCGGCGCTCGCGCGTTCGGTCGACCCACAGTAGGTCAGCCACGCGTCCTGTGGGTTCTCGACCCGCCTCGTCTGGGGCATGTGGTCGTCGCCGAGCAAGACGGCGTCGAACCGGACGGAGGACCCGGCGAGCACCTCGCGGATGTCCCAGTCGCCGTGGTCGAAGGGCTGGAAGAGGCCGTGCGAGACCAGCGCGGCGTAGTCACAGTCGTGAGAGGCGAAGTCGTAGTCGAGCTCTTCGCGTTCGGCGCGGGCAACGAAATCGAGCCCGTAAACCGCGACAGCTCCGACCGTCACTGGCTCGGCGCCGAGCCGGGTCGCCAGCCCCAGCGACTCGAA
>CAZOWU010000191.1:0-4181 GCA_964583735.1 uncultured Halobacteriales archaeon
CGACTGGGACGAGTGATACCCCTACAGACGCGCCACCCGGTGGGGACGGCTTTTTATCCGGGCCGCGCCGGGCTCGGGTATGGAGGAGATCCCCGAGAGCCACCCTCGCTACGAGTCGCTGTTGACCCGCCACCGGATCGAGGACGGCGTCGAGCGGGGGATCACCAGCCCGCAGGGGCTGATCGCCCAGGGACGGGGCGAGGCCTTCGACTACCTGCTCGGCGAGGAGACCATCCCCAGTGCCGACGAGGCCGCCCGGGCCGCTGCCGCACAGTTGCTGCTCGCCGACCACCCCGTCATCTCGGTCAACGGCAACGTCGCCGCGCTGGTTCCCGGCGAGGTAGTCGACCTGGCGGAAGCGACCGGCGCCGACATCGAGGTCAACCTGTTCAATCGAACGGAGGAACGGATGGAGGCGATCGCCGACCACCTCCGCGAGCACGGTGCCGAGGAGGTGAAGGGGCTGGCCGCGGACGCTCGCATTCCTGGACTCGAGCACGAGCGCGCCACGGTCGACGCCGACGGGATCTACGACGCCGACGTCGTGGTCGTCCCGCTGGAGGACGGCGACCGCGCCGAGGCGCTGGACACGATGGGCAAAACCGAGGTCGTGGTCGACCTGAACCCGATGTCCCGGTCGGCGCAGGCGGCCGCCGTTCCCATCGTCGACAACATCATCCGCGCCGTCCCGAACGTGACCGCCCACGCACGCGAACTGGCCGACGACGCGCAGGGAGAGCTGGAAGCCATCGTCAACGACTTCGACGCCGACGCCGCCCGCGAGGCCGCGGAACGGGCGATCCGCGGGGGTGAACTGGCGTAGCAATGCTGGTACCGCGGGCGCGCCGCAACGCTTACCAGCCGGTTCGTCGTACTGCCGGGCATGACGGAGACCGCCGCTCCCGGTTCGTGGGTCGCCCGCCGGATAGCTCCCACTACCGGCTGTTGCTGCTGTCGCTGACCGTCTTCTCCCGTCCGGCTCCCAGTCGGCGGGCGACCGTTCGCACCGCGACGCACCGACTTCCGACAGCAGCAACCAGTACACCATGTCGAACGCACTCACCTACGTCACCGAGGACGTCCGCACAGCCCTCGAAACGGACCCCGCAGCCCGGAGCGTGCCCGCGGTGCTCACCTACCCCGGGCTACACGCCGTCTGGGCGTACCGGGTCGCCCACGCCCTCTGGGAGGCGGGGTTCTGTCTGACTGCCCGCGTGCTCTCCCAGTTCGCCCGGTTGCTGACCGGTGTCGAAATCCACCCTGGCGCCCGCCTGGGCCGGCGGGTGTTCATCGACCACGGGATGGGCGTGGTCATCGGCGAGACTGCCGTCGTGGGCGACGACGTCCACCTGTTTCACGGCGTCACGCTCGGCGGGGACGACCCACGACCGGTGAAGCGCCATCCGACGGTGGGTGACGGGGCGACGCTGGGCGCGAGTGCCACGCTCGTCGGCGATATCAGAGTCGGTCCGGGCGCGACCGTCGGGGCCGGGGCGGTCGTCGTCGACAACGTGCCAGCCGGTGCGACGGTCGCGGGCAACCCCGCCAGCGTGGTCGACGGTGGAGGCGACCGCCCGGCCAATGCGGCCGACAGACAGGGACAAAAACCGGTCCGCGGGGCCGACGCCGGGGGCAAGCGAACAGCCGACGTGCCCGGTCTCGAGAACACCAGTACGGGCGGTCTGGCTGCCCGGGCGCGGGGACTGCTCCCCGCCTGTTGAGCCCCCCAGGCGTTCCTGGAGCCGCCCGCTACCCCCCGTAACTCCGGCCGTGGCCGGCAGTATATATCCCTCAATAGCGGGGACGAGCCGTACGTCCGGACTGGTGGAGGGGCGTGCCCGCACGTACCCCTCATAGCAGCGTTTTTTCTCCAGACGAACCATCTCTACGGCAATGAGTGCCGGTGATTCGCGGGGCCGACAGCACCGTTCAGGAAGGAAAGCATGACCGGAACGAGACAGCCACACGTGGAGCGCGCGCTCGACGTCGTCGAGGCGGAATCGGAACTGCTCCGGCGCGAGCGCAACGCCTTCGAGCGCTTCCTCCGGCGGGCAAGGGAGGGACAGGTGGGCACCGCCGCCGGGGCGGCCGGGCAGACCGCGCCGGAGAGAAGCGGCGTCGCCCCCGCCCAGTCCATGCTCGTCACGAGCGACGCGCCGGACGGGCTCCAGGAAGTCCGGACAGCCTACCGGGAGACAGTGATGGCAGTCTCCCACTACGACCGCGAGTACGGCGAAAGTCTGGCGGAGAACGCGGCGGCGGAGCTGGGCGAGGCCGTGGCCGCACAGCTGGTCAGCGGGGCCGCCCCTGCCCCGGTCGTCACGCGCGCCGTCGTCGGAGCTGCCGGCGAGGCCCGCGACAGCCGGAAGGACCTGGTCGGCGTTCTGGAGCGCGAGCGCGACTCACTCCGGGAGGTCGAAGACGACCTCGACGAGGTCGAACAGTCGGTCTTCGAACTCGGCCGGCAAATCCCGGAGGCAACCCGCAGCGAGGAGCTGGCCGCCATCGACGCGGACCTCGAGACGGCCGAGCAGCGGTGTACCGACCTCTTGGACCGACGCCAGGAACTGCTGCACGGCCGGTCGACCGCGGCCGTCTCCGGCGTCGAAACCGACAGTCTGGTCCGGTATCTCTACGCGGGGCTGGAGACACGCTGCCCCGCGCTGACCGACATCGCGGCCTGCCTCGAGAGTATCCGCGCACACCGGACGCGCTGTCTTCGCTGACACGGGGCGGTCGGCCCTCCACCCGGCTCCGACCACCGCCGTCTTGTCTTTCCAGGCCGTACAGAGAGTGATGGTCGTCTACCCGTCGGTGCTGGAGCGGGGTGTCGAGCTGTGTGAACGGGCCGGGTACGAGGTGACGACGGAGCCGGAGCCAGCCGACGCGCCGGCGGTCGCCACTCCCACCGGGGGAGCGACCGGCTTGGTCGACGACCCCCGAGTAGTCGCGATCGAACCCCTCGGCGAGGACACGGTCGGGCCGGAGGCGGTCGTCCCCCGGCTGGCAAGCGCACTAGCGGCCGACCGGGACTGCCTGTTCGTCGTCCCTGGGCCGGGCGGTGGCGACGCGCTGGCCCGCCTCGTGGCGTCGGTGCTCCAGACGCCGACAGCGCTGGCCGCAGACGAGCCCGAGGGGCGGCGCTTCTACAGCGGCCCCGACCGCGTACCGCTCTCGGACGGCAGCTACGCCTGCGTGCGTGCCCCGCCCGAGCGCCTGCAGTGGCGCGAGGTCGACGTCGGGGCTGACCGCCCCCGGCTCGAACTCTCGGTGGCCGACGAAGTCGCCGCAGTGCTCGAACACGTCGACGCGCTGGCAACCCCGGACCGGGCCTCCTTCCGGTACGCCTACAGCCGCAATACGGACGGACGCTTCGAGGTCTCCGAGCGCGGCGAGGTGGTCGACACTTTCGGCGGCGTCACGGCGTTGCGCCGGGCCGGCTACACCCCGGTGGCGGTGCCGCTGGTCCCGGAACACTGCTTTCCTGCCGGAAGCGAGCCCGGGCGGTCGTGGGCGGTCTGTGCCGTCACCGGCGGGACCGTCTTCGGCCCGGACGGCCCGCGTTCCTGGCCCTGAGCGCCGCCTGGTGGTCGGGACGCGGTCACCTGCGGCATGAAAGCGCTTATTTATCGGCCAGTAATACTACCCGGTTGTATGAGCGACTCAGAGTACGGTCAGTTCAGCGACGTCGGCGAGGCAGAGGTCACACGGGCGATCGGTCAGGAGTGGACCGAGGAGTTCATGGACTTCTCGGCTTCGGACGTGGTCATCGTCGGCGGCGGCCCCTCGGGGCTGATGGCCGCCAGGGAACTCTCAGAGCGGGGCGTCCAGACGATGGTCGTCGAGAAGAACAACTACCTCGGCGGCGGTTTCTGGCTCGGCGGGTTCCTGATGAACAAAGTGACCGTGCGGTCGCCCGCCCAGCACGTGCTGGACGAGCTGGACGTCGACTACAAGCAGTCACAGGACAGCGAGGGGCTGTACGTCGCCAACGGGCCCGAGGCGTGCTCGGGGCTGATCAAGGCCGCGTGTGACGCCGGCGCGAAGATGCAGAACATGACCGAGTTCACCGACATCGTGATCCGCGAGGGCCACCGCGTCGGCGGTATCGTCATGAACTGGACGCCGGTCCACGCGCTGCCCCGGGAGATCACCTGCGTCGACCCGATCGCCGTCGAGGC
>CAZOWU010000192.1:0-4179 GCA_964583735.1 uncultured Halobacteriales archaeon
CGTCGTCCCCTGCTCTGGGTCGTCATCTCAGTCGAACTCGCCTCCCGCCGCTTCGCCCGCAGTGACCTCGACCTCACGGTGCAGGAAGGGGAGGTCTTTGACTTTCTCGGCTCGAACGGGGCCGGGAAGTCGACCGCGATCAACATCGTTCTCGACTACCTCACCCCCGACAGCGGCTCCGTCGAGGTGTTCTGCATTGACGCCCAGGCCGACCCGGTTGCCGTCCGGGAACGCAGCGGAGTCCTCCCCGAGGGGTACAGCGTCCTCGGCGAACTCACCGGCCGCGAACACATCGAGTTCGCTGTCGAGTCGACGGGTGGGAGCGAGGAGCCCGAGGACGCACCCGACCTGCTCGTGCTCGGCGAGCCGACGACCGGGCTCGACCCCAACGGCGCGACAGTCACGGTCGCCGAACCCCGTCGCAGCCTACGCCATCCTCGGGAACACGCTCCTCCCCGGGAACGTCAGCACCGGGGTCATCGGTGGGGCGGTCGACTCGCCCCCACTCGCGACCGCCGTTCTCGCTGGCTGGGCGTCGCTGCCGCCGCTTGCGGGCTATCTCCGTGTTCGGAACGACGACCTCTGAGGGGCCTGGCTCACGGCTCAGCCGTCCACGTCCACGTCCACGTCCACGTCGACACCGCGCTCGGCCAGCAGGTCCAGAAACGCCGCCTCATCCAGTTGCGGGACGCCCTCGCCCTCGGCGTCGTCCCGTTTGGTCCGGCCGGGGCTCTCCCCGACCACGAGGTAGTCCGTGTTCCCGGAGACGCTGCCCGTCGCCGACCCGCCGTGGCGCTCGACGAGTCCCTGGGCCTCGCCCCTGGTGAACCGCTCCAGCGCCCCCGTGAACACGAACGTCTCCCCGGCAAGCGCCTCGCCGCCGCCCGTGTCGGCGGGCTGCGGGTCGACGTGCTCCAACAGGCCGTCGATGACCGCGGCGTTTCGCTCGCTATGAAAGAACTCCCGGGTCTCCGACGCCACGATGGGGCCGATGTCCTCGACTTCCCGTAACTCGGCCTCGCTTGCCTCCCTGACGGCCTCGAAGGTGCCGAAGGCCTGCGCGAGCGCACGCGCGGTCGTGTCACCGACCCCGGGAATACCCAGTGCCGTCAGGAAGTCCGCGAGCGGGGGCCGTGTCGTCGCCTGGACCCCCCGGACGAGGTTCTCGGCGCTGGTCTCGCCCCACCCCTCCAGCGCCTGCAGGTCCCCGACGGACAGTTCGTACAGGTCCGGCAGCGACTCGACCAGCCCCGCCTCCACGAGCTGCTCGACTGCCTTCCCGCCCAGTCCCTCGATGTCGAGCGCCTCCCGGCTGGCGTAGTACTCGACCGCCCGCTCGAGCTGTGCGGGACAGGCCAGTCCGCCGGTACAGAAGGCGAGTGGCCCCTCTCGCTCGACCGGCGAGTCACAGGCCGGGCAGCTGTCCGGAAATTCGAAGTGACCGTCGCAGCCGTCGAGTACCTCGACGACGTCGGGGATGACGTCGCCGGCCCGCTCGACCCGGACGTCGTCACCGACGCCGACGCCCAGCCGGCGGACCTCCTCGGGGTTGTGGAGGCTGGCCCGCGACACCTGGACGCCGCTGACTTCCACCGGGTCCAGGAGCGCGACGGGCGTGAGCCGGCCCGTCCGGCCCACCTGGACGACGATGTCTCTCACTGTGGTCTCGCCGCTGCGGGCGGGAAACTTGTAGGCGAATGCCCACCGCGGGGCACGGGAGGTCGTCCCCAACCGGTCGCAGGCGTCGCGGTCGTCGACCTTGATAACGACGCCGTCCACCTCGTAGTCCAGCTCGTCGCGGGTGGCCAGCAGCCGGTCGCGGTAGTCGATGGCTGCCTCGATGTCGTCGACGAGTTCCGCCCGGTCGGTCGTGCGCAGGCCCCACGACGGCAGGCGCTCGTAGACCCCGGCGCTGGTCGAGAAGTCGGCCGTCGACGCCAGCACCGAGAAAAAGAAGATAGCGAGCGGGCGGTCGGCCACGACCGTCGGGTCCAGTTGCCGGAGCGTCCCGGCGGCGGCGTTGCGGGGGTTGGCGAAGGGGTCCTCGCCGCGCTCGACGCGCTCGCGATTGTAGTCCTGGAAGGCCTCGCGGGGCATGTACACCTCCCCACGGACGGCGAGCCGGTCGGGGAAGTCCCCGCGCAGCCGCTCCGGCACCGAGGGGACCGTTCGGACCTGCTCGGTCACGTCGTCGCCGACCTCGCCGTCGCCGCGGGTGGCCGCCCGCTCGTAGGCGCCGTCCTCGTAGACCACCTCGACAGAGAGTCCGTCGAACTTCGGCTCGCAGAAGTAGTCGACCTCCGCCACCTCCTCCCGGACCCGTTCGTCGAAGGCCCGGACGTCCTCGGCGTCGCCGCCCTGGTCGACCGACAGCATCGGCGCGACGTGCTCGACGGCCTCGAGTTCGTCGACCGGCTCGCCGCCGACCCGCTGGGTGGGGCTGCCCTCCCGGTCCAGGTCGAACGCCTCCTCCAGCTCCCGCAAGCGAGCGAACAGTGCGTCGTAGGTCCGGTCGCCGACCACGGGGTCGGCCTCGACGTAGTAGCGGTGGTCGTGGTACTGGACTGCTTCCCGGAGCTGTTCGGCCTGCTCGCGGGCCTCCTGCTCGCCCAGCCCGTCGACCGGCGCGAAGTCCGTATCCGGCGCCTCGACGTAGGGGTTGTCTCCCGGCCGCTGCTCGCCGCGTCCCATACGCCATCCCAGGCCGGCACGGTATAGAAGCCGGCGGTCTCCGTTCACACGGCCGGCAGGTGACGGTCGCGGGGCAGGTGTTCACTCCCCGTGTTCGTCCTCCTGCGGGTCCCGCGGGCGCGTCCCCTGGAACGGCCGGGGCTCGAACTCCTCGCGTGCGAGGAAGGTGTCGGCGCGCTCGCGGAACTCCTCGGAGGCCCAGACCCGGGCGGTGAGGTCGCGGGCCATCTCCTGGCCCGTCAGCCCGAGATTCGTCCACTGCTTCATGACCGCCTTGATCGTCCGGTAGGCCTGGGGGCTCTTGTCGTCGATGATGGTCCCGACCAGTTCTACCGCTCGGGCCTCCGCGCTGCCGTCCTCGACGACGCGGTTTATCAAGCCGATGGCCTTCGCCTCCTCGGCGGTCAGCAACCGCCCGGTCAGCAGAAGGTCGCGGGCGCGCTTCTCGCCGACCATCAGCGGGAGCAACTGGACGCCCCCGCCGGCGGCCGTCGAGCCCACGCCCACCTCCGGCTGGCCGAACTCGGCGCTCTCGCCGGCCACGATGAGGTCACACGCCGAGGCGAGTTCGTTCCCGCCCGCGACGCAGGTCCCCTCGACGCCCGCGACCACCGGCTTGCCGGTGTCCCGGAGGATGTCCAGCGCGTCGAAGTAGGCAGTCAGCCAGCGCGCCCCCTCCTCGAACTCGAGGTCGGCGAGCTCCTGGAGCGAGGCGCCGGCACAGAAGGCGTCGCCGGTCGCCCCGAGCACGATGCCCCGAACCCCGTCGTCGCGGTCGGCGGCGACCACCGCCTCCGTCAGTTCGTGCAGCAGCTGTCGGTCGATGACGTTGCTGCGCTCCGGCGCGTCCAGCCGGACCACCTCGATGCGGTCGTCTGTCGGGTGTCGCTCGGCCTGGATCGTCTCGGCCATGGCCGGCGCGTCGGCGCCCACGACTATAGTCACCGGGGGCGGCCTCCGGGGGTGACCCCCTATCGCTCGACGGGAGCGCCCTCCTACCGCTCGCCGGTCCGGTAGTACATCCCCTTCGAGGCCGGCCGCGTCTCCTCGAAGCCGAACCGCTCGTAGAAACCGTCGACGTCAGCCATCAGGTTCACGTAGGCATCCGGCGGTGCCGTCTCCTCGATGTAGGAGAGCAGGGCCTCGATGACGGCCGTTCCGAGCCCCTGGCGCTGGTGGTCGGGGTCGACAGCCATGTCCGAGACGTGGTAGACCGCGCCGTCGTCACCGACGACCCGGCCCATGCCGACCGTCTCGCCCGTTCGCTCGTCGACGACCACGACGCCGTAGACGGAGTTCGGGAGGCCGCGCTCGACGGCCTCCCGGGAGCGGGCGGCCATGTCCGCGGCCGCACGGAGGCGCCGGAACTCCTCGGGCGTGGCCACGCGCTCGCGGAGGTCGTACTGGTCGTCCATCCGTGCGCGTCCGCTACAGCCCCGCGACGTCCTCGATGGCGTCGGTGAGTTCCCGGATGCTCTCGACGGTGTG
>CAZOWU010000193.1:0-4179 GCA_964583735.1 uncultured Halobacteriales archaeon
AGGTTCGGCATCGCGAGGACGTCGTACTGGTCGGTCCGGGTGAGGATCTGCTGGAGCATGTTATCCGCGATGCGGTCGTTGACGACGACCGCGTCCTCGGGTGGCTGGCCGTCCCGCTCCTCCCAGAGGGTGTCCTCGGTGATGACCTCCTCGCCGTACTCCTCCGCGACCTCGTAGCCCCAGTCCCGAAAAGCACCCTCGGTGAACTTCATGATGTTACCCTTGTGAACCAGGGTTACCGTGTCGCGGCCGCGTTCCAACGCGTAGTCGATAGCCTTCCGGACCAGCCGCTTGGTGCCGAATTCGGTGATCGGCTTGACGCCGATCCCGACCGCGCCATCGTGGATGGTGTCGTCGAAGCCCATCTCCTTCTCGACGAACTCCTTTACCTGCTGGACCTCGTCGGTGCCGGCCTCCCACTCGATGCCAGCGTAGACGTCCTCGGTATTCTCCCGGAAGGTCACCATGTCCATCTGCCCGGGTTCGGAGACCGGCGACGGGACGCCGTCGAGGTGGTACGTCGGGCGGACGTTGGCGTAGGTGTCCAGTGTCTTCCGTAGCGCGACGTTCAGCGACCGGAATCCCGCACCAACTGGCGTCGTCAGCGGCCCCTTGAGCGCGACCCGGAACTCCCTGATGGCCTCGACCGTATCCTCGGGGAGGTTCTCGTCGTAGCGCTCGCGGGCGGTCTCGCCGGCGTAGACCCGCATCCAGCTGATGTCCCGGCCGGTGGCGTTCGCGGCCGCCTCCAGCACCGTCTGTGCCGCCGGCCCGACGTCGGTGCCGATGCCGTCACCGTGGAGGATCGGGATGATGGGCCTGTCGGGTACGTCGAGTTCGTCGTTCTCGGCGTCTACGACCTCGACCGCTTTCCCTTCGTCGGGAACCTGAACCTGTTCGTACGTCATTGCGTCGAGTTTCAGGGGCCGGGTCTAAATGCATGCCGCTTCCCCGCTAACGGTAATTATTAATCCGGTGATTGAGGGCTCTCGGTCCGTTTGGGGCCAGATCGGCCCAGTCTGTGTCTGGTCAACTCGGGCCCGTCCGGTCCGTCCGGTCGGTAGCCCTTTTCCACCCGCGCCCGATGGGCCGGCATGGAGCTACTCGTCCACGGCGGCGCCGGGAGCGCACCCGAGGAACCCGAGGCCCGCCACCGGGACCTCCGGCAGGCCGTCCAGCGGGGCATGGACTGGGACCGTCCCCGGGCGGTAGTCCGGGCCGCCGTTCGCCATCTGGAGTCGGCGCCGCGGTTCAACGCCGGCGTCGGGAGCGCCGTCCAGAGTGACAGCACCGTCCGGACGGGCGCGGGTCTCATGGGGAGCGACGGGGGCTGTGGCGCGGCCTGTGCGATGCCCGATGTCGAACACGCCGTCGAGGTTGCCCAGGTCGTCGCCGAGGAGACTCCCCACGTCTGTGTCGCCGGCGAGCGTGCGGTCGCGCTCGCGGAGGCGTTCGACATCGGGACTGACCGGGACCTGTGGACCGACCGCACCCGCAAGCGGTGGCGGGAAGCAGACGTGCCCGCCGGCGTATCAGTCCGCGGACAACTGGACGCAGTCCGCGACCGCTTCGGGGGGACAGACACCGTGGGCGCGGTAGCGACCGACGGCGTCCGGCTGGCCGCAGCCACCTCGACCGGCGGTCGGTGGTTCGCGCTCGCGGGCCGGGTCGGTGACGTCCCGCAGGTCGGCGCAGGCTTCTACGCGTCGGGTGAGGCGGCCGCGAGCGCCACCGGCGAGGGGGAAGCTATCGCCCGCTTCGGTCTGGCGCGGCGGGCCGTAGCGGCGGTCGCCGACGGTGACGACCCCGGCACCGCCGCCGACCGCGTCGTCCGCGGGTTCGCGGCCGAGACCGGCGGCCGGGCGGGCGTCATCGTCGCCGACCACTCGGGCCGGACCGGCGACGCCCACAACGCGGAGGCGATGGGGACGGCGGCTGCCGGGACCGAGTAGGAGCGAGCGAGCGAGCACTCGCTCGAGTCGCGACGGCGCCGCTGTCGCCACCACCGACTTTTTGCCGGAGCGCGGTGAACTCTGACCATGCTGGCGCTGGACGACGTCGACCCCGGCCGGGTCGGACTGGCGGGCTTCGGGCTCTTGCTCGCGCTGGTGGTCGCCTTCGTGGTCTACTCGTTTCTCGGCGTGTTCGTCCTCGGCGTCTTCCTCTACTACGCGACTCGTCCGTTCCACCGCCGGTTCGACGCGTACCTGCCGGGGTCGGTCGCCGCGGCTCTCTCGTTGCTCGTCCTGGCGGTCCCGGTCGTCGTGCTGGTCGCCTACACCGCCTCTGTCGGCTACGGCGAACTCGTGGCGCTGGTCGAGACCACCGGCATCGACGCGCTGGACGACCTCCTACCGGCCGCCAACGTGACTGCCGCCGTCCAGGACCCCGGGTCACTGCTGGCCAGCCAAGACCCCGGACAACTCGCCGACGTCGCCCAGGCCGCGCTCGGCTACTTCGGGCTCGTGTTCTCGTCGGTGTTCGACGTGGTTATTGCCTTCACCATTGCCTTCTACCTCCTGCGGGACGGCGGCCGGCTCCGGTCGCTCCTGAAGAACTACCTCGACCAGCACAGCGACGCCCTCGACGGCGGACGGCTCAACGACTACTTCGACGCCATCGACGCCGACCTGGAGACCGTCTTCTTCGGCAACATTCTCAATGCCCTGCTGATCGCGGTCATCGGCGCTGTCTCCTACAGCGCCCTCAACGTCTTCGCACCCGCGGCCTTCAGTATCCCGTACCCAGTGCTGGTAGGGATCCTCGCCGGCGCGGGCAGCCTCGTCCCCGTCGTCGGGATGAAAATCGTCTACGTCCCCGTCATCGCGTACCTGGGCGGGCTGGCGGCGACGAGCGGGGCCGGGTGGGACTTCGTGGTCGCCTTCGCCGTCATCTCCGTCGTCGTGGTCGACACCATCCCCGACCTAGCGCTTCGCCCCTGGGTCTCGGGCGGCGACCTCCACCTCGGAACTGTTATGTTTGCCTACATCTTCGGCCCGCTGGTGTTCGGCTGGTACGGGCTCTTTCTCGGGCCGCTCGTGCTCGTACTCGTTGTCCACTTCTACGAAATCGTGCTAGATATCGGGGCCGGCACTGCCGCCGAGGACAGCACCGACACTGACGCCCCGGACGAGGAGGGAAGCGGCACCGGCGAGCTGGAGCACCCGGACGGGACCAACGGGGATACCGAGGCGACCGAACCGACGCCGTCCGGCGGAACGGCAGGCGATAGCTGATCCCCGGGATCCGGGAATCCGGGGAAGGATTAACGGGGTGGTTCGTGTACCTCCGTGCATGTACGAGACGATACTGCTCGCGACGGACGGCAGCGACCACACCAGGCGGGCGGCCGAGTACGTGCGGACACTGGCCGACCGGTTCGACGCCGAGGTCCACGTCCTCGCGGTGGCCGACGCCGGTAGCGTCTCCGTCGCCTTCGACACCGGCGGCGTCGAACAGGAAGTCATCGAGCGTCTCCAGCGCCAGTGCGAGGAGTGGGCCGCGGAGACGGGTGCGTTCGTCGACGCCGCAGAGACAGCGGTCCGCAGCGGCACGCCCCGCGAGGAGATCCTCGACTACGCAGCCGACCACGACGCCGACCTCCTGGCCATGGGAACCCACGGCCGGACGGGGATCCGCCGGTACGTCATCGGGAGCGTCACCGAGCACATCCTCCGGCGGGCGGCGGCGCCAGTGCTGACCGCGCGGGCCGACGAGAAGACGAACGACGGCGAGATCACCCGGGTCTTGGTCCCGACCGACGGCAGCGACGCGGCGTCGGCAGCTGTCGACCACGCGGTTGCCGTCGCCGAGGCCTGCGGGGCCGCCGTCCGGGTGCTCAGCGTCGTCGACACCCGCGCGCTCGCCGCCCAGTCCGAACTCGCGCCGTCGGAGACGGTGATCGAGAGCCTCGAGGAACGGAGCGAGCACGCCGTCAACGAGGTAGCCGAGCGCTGCGAGGAGACGGGGCTATCCGTCGAGACCGCCGTCGCCCGCGGCCCACCCTCCCGGGCCATCTGTGAGGACGCCGCCGAGAGCAACGCCGACCTGGTCGTCATGGGGACCCGGGGTCGCAGCGGGCTGGACCGCGTGCTGCTAGGGAGCGTCACCGAGCGGACGATCCGGCACGCGCCCATCCCCGTGGTGGCCGTCCGTGGCGGCGAGCCCGGCGAGGAGTAG
>CAZOWU010000194.1:0-4168 GCA_964583735.1 uncultured Halobacteriales archaeon
CGAGCTGTTCGACGAACTCGACCAGAAGAAAGACGACCTCAAGCTCGACGAGGGCGCCCCGGTCGAGGAACTCGAATCGGAGATCGAGGACCTTGAGTTCAAACAGCAGACCGAAGTGCTCGGTGCCGAGGAGGAACGCGAGCTCATCGAGAAAATCGAGGGCAAACGCGAGAAACTCCAGGAGAAAAAGGAGAAACTCGAGGACACCGACGACCTCGACTCCCTGAAAGAGGAGGCCGAAGAGGTGCGCGCAGAGGCCTCGAAACACCACCAAGAGGTGACCGAACTCGCCGACGAGGCCCAGGAGCACCACAACAACATGATCGAGGCCTACCGCGAGGCCGACGAGATCCGCGACGAGGCCGACGAGGTGCACGAAAAGTTCGTCGAGGCCCAGGAGGCCGCCGACCGCCACCACGAGGACTTCGTCCGCGTCCAGAAGCGCCTGCGGGAACTCGACAAGAAGGAAGAAGAGGAAGAGCGCGCCGAGCGCGAACAGGAGGAAGAGGCCGCTCGCGAGGAAGCCGAGGAGATCTACCAGAAATTCAAGGAAGGCGAGACACTCGACACCGAGGACCTGATGAAGCTGCAGAACACCGGTCTGCTCTGAGCCGCCCATTCCGTTCTCGCGCCAGTCGCGAGCCGACCAGCCCGACGACCAGCCCCGCCGTTGCGAGGAGCCGTCGACCACGGACCACCCGCAACGATGAGGCTGTGTGATACTGAGTATTGTCGGCTGTTCCCGGCGCGTGCCGACCCCGATGCGGGCAATCGCCGGTCAATCGGGACAACAATCACTATGAGGCGGTCGCAGATACCGCTTAAGAGCCGCGGGAGCGTACCAACGGGTATGCTCGAACCGTTGCTCATCGCCGGCTTCGTCGTCTCGCTGTTTGTCGGCTACAACATTGGGGGTGCGACCACGGGGCCGGCCTTCGGCCCGGCCGTGGGGTCGGGCGCGCTCTCGAAGGTGGCCGCGGCGGCGCTGATGTCGGTGTTTTTCTTCGCCGGGGCGTGGACCGTCGGCCGCCGGGTGGTGAGTACGCTCGGGGAGGACCTGGTCTCTGGCGCCAGCGTCTTTACCCTCGAGACGAGCATGGTTGCCCTCTTTTTCATTGGCGGGGCGCTCTTTATCGGCAACTACGCCGGCGTGCCCGCCTCGACGTCGATGACCGCCGTCGGTGCCATCGCCGGGCTGGGTGTCGCCTCGGGGACGCTGAACTGGGCGGTGATGGGCGAGATCGTCACCTGGTGGATCGTCGCGCCGATCATCGGCTTCTGGGTCTCCGGGGTGGTCGGCCGGTATCTCTACCCGACGATCAACCGCCGCGTGGCTGTCAAGAGCAGCGAGGGTCCGCTACTCGAACTCGACCGGTCGGGCGCGGTCCCGGTTCCCCGGACCGGCCCCAACACCACCCGCCGGGAGGTCGCCGGCACGGCCGTCGTCGTCGGGATCGGCTGTCTGATGGCGTTCTCCTCGGGCACCTCGAACATCGCAAACGCCATTGCTCCTCTCTTCGCGGTCGGGGTGGAGATGGATCTGCTGATCCTGCTGGGTGGGGCGTCGGTCGCCGTGGGCGCGTTCACGATCGCCCGGCGGACGCTCGACACGCTTGGCAACGACATCACCGACCTCCCGCTGACCGCCGCCATCGTCGTCGCCGTGGTCTCCTCGACCATCGTGGTCGCGCTGTCGGCGATCGGCATCCCCGCCTCCTTTGTCATCGTCGCGACGATGTCGGTCGTCGGGCTGGGCTGGGGCCGGGCGACCCGGTCGACGACGGTCTCTGCGGGCGTCCGCGGCGAGGAACAGCCTGCGGTCTCCGTGGGCGCGCTCACCGCGGAGGAACCCGGCGAGGAGGTGCCCGACATCGGCGAGGAGGACCCCGGTGAGCTGCCAGAGACGGCCGACCTCTTCGACCCCTCGACGACCGGGCGGGTGATCCTGATGCAGAACGTCGTCCCGCTGCTCTCGACGGTCGGCGCGCTGGTGGCGTTCTGGGTACTGTTCAACGTGCTGTGATAGTGAGTATTGTCGGCTGTTCCCGGCGCGTGCCGACCCCGATGCGGGCAATCGCCGGGACATCGGGACAACAATCACTATGAGAGGGGAGGGTCGGAGGCTGTGACAGCTCCCCGACACCCACCGCCCGGCACTTTAGGGGCGTGCCTCCCGAAAAGAGTGTATGAGCGTCGTCAAATCCGTCGGCCGAGTGGTACTGGTGCTCGCGGTCGCCGCCGTCGCGGCCGCCGTGGGCTGGGTTCTCTTTCTCGAGTATCCCGTCGACCTGACCGACCTGTTCGGGGTCATCCTCGCGCTCGGGGTCGTCGCCGCCGGACTCCGCGTGGGTGCGAACCTCGCCGGCTCGCTGTTCCCGGAGTACAACGTCGCGGAGGTGGCCGTCGAGGGGCCGATCACCCGCGACGGCAGCGGGAGCACGGTCCCCCCATCGGCGGGCGGGGCCGGGGCGGACGACATCGTCGAGCAGATCGAGCGTGCCGACGAGGACAGTACCGTCGAGGCGCTTTTGGTCAAACTGAACACGCCCGGGGGGGCGGTCGTCCCCAGCCAGGACATCCGGCTGGCCGCCGAACGCTTCGACGGGCCGACGGTCGCCTACGCGACCGACACCTGCGCCAGCGGTGGCTACCTGGTCGCGGCCGGCTGTGACGAACTCTGGGTCCGGGAGGGGAGCATCGTCGGCTCGGTGGGCGTCGTCGGCTCGCGGGTCAACGTCGCCGACCTGGCCGACCGCCTCGGGGTGAGCTACGAGCAACTCACCGCCGGCCAGTTCAAGGACGCCGGCACCCCGCTGAAGGAGTTCGAGGAGGAGGAACGCGAGTACCTCCAGTCCATCGTCGACGGCTACTACGACCAGTTCGTCGGCGACGTGGTCGAGGGCACCGGGCTAGACGAGGAGACGGTTCGGGACACCGAGGCCCGGGTCTATCTGGGCAGCGAGGCCGCCGACAGGGGGCTGGTGGACGAACTCGGCACGCGCGACGACGTCGAGGAGTACGTCAGCGAGCGGATCGGCGACGACACCGTCGTCGAAGAGTTCGAACCCCAGCGGGGGCTGACCGACCGCCTCCGGACCGGCGCACAGCGCACTGCCTACGCATTCGGCGCCGGCCTCGCGGGGACGCTGACCGGGGACGGCCGCTTTCGCTTCGAGTGACCCGTCAACTGGACCACCACGGGGTCGAGTGGCCGACGCGCTGCCCCAACCGCTCCGCCGGATGAGATAAGTACCAGCCGGGTGTGGGCCGCGTATGGGCATCTTCGGCCGGTTTCTCACGGGGTTGCGGCTCGCGAAGGGAAGCCTGGCTGTGCTGGCCGACCACCCCCGGCTGCTCTTCTTCCCGCTGGTCGGTGGCTTCGCCGGGGCCGTCTACGTCGGCGCGTTGCTCGGCGGGACCGTCGGCCTCCTCGAGCCCGAGCGTGACACCGTCGTCTACGGCGTGCTCTTTCTGGTGTACGCGGGGTCGACATTCGTCGCCTCCTTCTTCACGGCGGGGCTGATGCACGCCACCCGCGACGCCTTCCGTGGCCGGTCGCCGAGCGTCCGGCGCAGCCTCGGTGTGGCGTGGGGCAACGTCGGCACGCTGCTCGTGTGGTCGCTCATCGCCGCCGTCGTCGGCGTCACCATCAGAGCTATCGAGGAGTCCAGCGACATCGGCGGGAGGATCGTCGCGCTGCTGTTCTCGGTGGCGTGGGCGGTCGTGACCTACTTCGTGGTCCCGGTGATCGTCTTCGAGAACGTCTCGGTCCGCGGCAGCTTCTCCCGGAGTGGCAGCCTCGTCCGGTCGGTCTGGGGGGAGTCGCTGGGTGCCGAGACCGGGGTCAGCATCGTTTCCTTTCTCCTGACCGCCGTGGGCGTGCTCGTCGCGGTCGCCCTCTTTTTTCTCCTGCCGACCGAGACGACGGGCGGCCTCGCGGTCGTCGCGGTCGGCGGCGGAACGGCCATCATGCTCGCCCTGCTGGTCGGCTACGCGCTGACCGGCATCGCCAAGACCGCCCTCTACGTCTACGGCACCGACGGCGAGACCCCGCGGTACTTCTCGGGGGTCGACTTCGGCAACGAGGGCCGGTAGGGGCCACAACGTCCGCTACCAGGTGGCTGCCAGGTGGCTGCCAGGTGGCTGGCTGCCGCCGGTCAGGACAGCG
>CAZOWU010000195.1:0-4153 GCA_964583735.1 uncultured Halobacteriales archaeon
CGGTGTGTTCGAAGGTCTGGAACTCGACGGTCCGCCCCTCCGGGTCCTCGGCGAAGAACTGGTAGATCTCGTAGGTCTCGTTGTACCGCGGCTCGCCGTCTACTCGCTCGTATATTCCTTCGTGGGCAGTATCCACGCCAGCCCGGTCCTCGAAGACGAAGGTGACGGTCCCCTCGGTGTCGGCCGTCTCGCGGGCACAGAAGCCAAACCGGAAGTCGCCGGCCTGGAGGATAGTGCAGTCTGGCTGTTCGAGCCACACCTCGGCGCCCAGTTCGCAGTAGAACGCTACGACCTCGTCGTGGCGCTCGGTACCGAAGAAGACGATGCCGTCCATGTCTGGCCTGGGGGCGCCGGCCACCTGTATGCTCGCCTTCCCGCTCAGCGCTCGGCGACGACGACCGGCGGGAACTCCTGGTGGTCCGGTCCAGTCACGTCGGGCGTCTCGCCGTCGAGCAGCCCCGCGAACTGGTCCCGGGGAATCGACGCGCCGTCGTGAGTCAACCACTCGACCGGCTCGTAGCCCAGCCCGGAGAGCAGGTCGAGTACCTCCCCGGGGTTCTCGCCGAGCTTGATCGGGTGGATTTCGACGGCAACGAGCCGCGGGAGTGGTGTGTCGGTCGCGCCGTCTCCCAGCCCCCGGAGGACCGCCCGCTCGGCACCCTCGCAGTCGAGTTCGAGCACGTCACACGGAAGCAAGTCGGCTGGCGCGACGGTCGGGACCGCGTCGGGGTCCATCCCCTTCGTCTCGGCCTCGGCGTCGGCCAGTTCGGCGACGACGGATTGCCGAGGCGTGACCCTGTCCGGGTCGACACCGTTCAGCCGGAGCGTCTCCCGGAGCGCGGCAAGCCGGTCGGCACTGGCCTCGTCGACGGTGACCCGGGCGCCGGCTTCGGCCGCGGCGACCGTCGTAATGCCGAATCCCCCGCCGACGACGGCGACTTGGTCACCCTGGCAGGTGTGGTCGCGGTGGACGGAGGCGAGCGCCCCTTCGAAGGAGGAGTGTTCGGGCGTGCCCCGGTCGAATAGCCGGTCGAAGGGCTTTCGCGGCTCGGCGGGCCGGGAGACCCGGACGCCCGCGCAGGTGCCGTACTCGACAGCCGGGAGCGCGTCCCGGACCCGCTCGTGACAGCGGCGTGCGTGCTCTGCGTCCTCGCCGGTCACCATACCAGTCCCTGGTGGGGACTGGCCCTAATGGGTACCGGACCGCAAGCAGTTCGCCACGCCGGCGACGAGAGCCGACACTGGTCGAGCAGGTCACGCTCTACCGCGCCCCCGACGACCGAGGCTGACGCCGACGAGGCGGACCCCCACAACCGCCACGTCCCGCTGCTGGACCGTGTCGTGGGAACCTGGGGCGACCACGACGGCCACTGGCACAAGCGGGTGAGCGTGCTCGGCCAGCCCGCGCTCGTCTCCGTCTCCAGTCTCTACGAGGCCCCCACCAGACCCGAAGTCTACTACAAGGAACAGCAGAAACACGCCCTGCTCTCGGGCGGGCCGCCGCCCCGCGAGGTGCTGGAGAGCGGGGTCGAGGGTGACTTTCTCGTCGAAGACGGCCCCCGGACGACCGAGGCGCTCGAGGGCTACGTTCTTCAGGCGGACCACTGCCTGGAGACCGGCGAGGCGTTCTGCGAGCGCAAGGAGTGTCGGCTCGCCACCCCCCACCGCCAGCCCGGCGTCACCGAGGCCCAGTTGCGCGGGCCCGAGTTCTGTGAGGCACACGCCGAGCGGGACGGGTAAGCGGAGCGGACTCCCGCGGCTGGCCGCGCCGGTCACACCGGTCACGGCCGCCGAAGCCAGTCGTGGGAGCTATGCCGCCACCGGGCGATGGACGCGCATGGTCACCGTCGACACCGAGTGGGTCGCCGTCGAGGAGTCTCCCGACTTGGTCACGCTCGAACTCGCACGCCCGGAGAAGCTGAACGCTCTCACGCCGCCGATGGTTCGGGGACTCGCCGGCGCCTTCGCACAGCTCGAGGCCGATGAGGGCCGTGGCGTCCTGCTGGCCGGACAGGGCCGGACGATGTGTGCCGGGATGGACGAGGACATCGTCAGCGACGACTACGCCGAGGAGCACGGCAACCTCCACGAGACTCTCCAGGGGGTGTACCGCCAGGTCGAGGCCCACCCCGGACCGGTCGCGCTGGCCGGCCACGGCGCCGTCATCGGTGCGGCGATGCTCGTCTCGCTGTCCTGTGAGTTCGTCGTCGTCGGCGCGGAGACGACCCTCGCGATCCCCGAGGTCAGCTACGACATCGCCTCCGACCGGGCGGCGTCGGTTCTGCCGGGCTACGTCGGCCGCCACGTTGCCAGCGAGCTAGTGCTCACCGGCGAGCCGCTCGCGCCAGAGCGGGCCCGCGAGGTGGGGCTGGTCAACGACGTCGTCGAGGAGGACGCCGGTGCAGTCCGGGAGCGCGCCCGGGAGCTGCTCGCGAACGTGGCCCGCCACGACGACGAGGTCGTGGCCGACGTCGTCGGGCGGATGCCAGGCGTCGAGCCCTAGAGCCGCCCGCTGACGAGTCTGATGTAGCCCAGCCCCAGCCGCCGCTCCTCGTGGCTGGTCGCCCGGGCGGCGAGTGCATCGCGGGCGGCGTCGACCCGCCGCTCGAGTTCGCGGGCCGGCGACTGCCGGGCCGTCCGGCCGCCGGGTGCGGCCGCCCGGACGAACCCCCGGAAGAGCAGGTTCAGCGGCGCGGCCGCCAAGTGTTCGCTCCGGCTGGCGTTTAGCAGGACCAGCCGGCCGCCCGGTTGGAGGGAGTCACACCACCGGTCGACCGCCGCCGCAGGGTTCTCGAGCATCCCGACGAGGAAGGTTGCGACGATAGCGTCGGCGGGCTCACAGAGCGGCGGCCGTGTTGCGTCACCGGCGAGAACGGAGACGTTCCCCCAGTCTGCCCGCTCGACGCGGTCGCGTGCGACCCCGAGCATCCCGGGCGCGAGGTCGACTCCCAGGACTCGTCCGTCCGGTCCGACCCGCTCGCGCAAGTGGGGGACGTTCGCACCCGTCCCACACCCCATCTCGACGACGGTGTCGCCGGCCTGGAGTGCCAGCGCGTCGGCCGCACGGG
Organism: uncultured Halobacteriales archaeon; assembly: GCA_964583735.1. Classification (GTDB taxonomy): domain Archaea; phylum Halobacteriota; class Halobacteria; order Halobacteriales; family Haloarculaceae; genus Salinirussus. Next base: position 3,069 of record CAZOWU010000195.1, read on the forward strand.
CCCGCCACGACCGCACCCCTGGAGCACGCGCCAGCAGGTCGTACAGCCGCGCCCACCGGGTGTAGAACTGCTGGGCGGCTTGGGGGTCACTGGTGGGCATCCCTCAGGCGACCGCTCGGACCCGTTCGGTGACCGTCGGGGCATCGGGCCCGAGGACGTAGAGGATGGGCTCGACGCCCATCGCGCCGGTCTGGTAGAGGACCGTCGCGTCCGGCGTGCCGGACAGGGCCGCCGCGATGGCCTCGTCGATGTCGACCTCGGGGTCGAACTCGGCGGCTGCGGACCCCTCCTCCTCCAAGGCCGCGACCGTGGCCGGGTCGTAGCTGACGTTGACCGCCGCGCGGGCGTCGCTACCCGCGGCCCGCGCCGCCAGCAACACACCGGCGACGTACTGGCTGACGCCGAACGCGGGGTCGCCAGGGATGGTGACTTCCCCGCGCACGTCGATGAGTCGCCCGGGCACGGCGGCCACGTCGTCGATGGTCCTGGCGTCGGGCAGACACTCGACGAGGTTGGAGCCGACTGCGGGCACCATCGCCGCGAAGCCGGCGGTGTTCCGGAGCACGCGCAGCCCACGCCGGACCGACGCCCGGACCTGCCCCGTCGCCCGGATCCGACCGTCCGGGTCGTGGATCGCGGTACCCTCGTAGGCAGCAAGCTCGGGGACAACCTCCTCGTGGAGGGTCGCGAGGACGCCGCCACGTTCCAGTTCCCGGACCACCACCTCGGCCTCGACCAGCGCCTCGACGGTGGTCATGTCGCCGGTGGTCAGCCCCCCGGCCAGGCGGTCGGCCAGGTCGGTAACGGTCCCGTCGGCCGCGAGCCGCTCGTTGCGGTTGACCTCGCCATGGACGTACTTCGAGACGGCACTCTGGCTGATCCCCAGCAGGTCCGCCACCTCGCTCTGGGTCAGCCCCTCCTCGCGGAGCCGCTCGGCCAACAGCGACCGGAAGGTGGGGAGGAACTCCTCGACGACGACCTCCTCGATGAACTTCACGGGCGCTCACCCCGGCGTGGACCTGCCGCGGTCCGCGCGCTCGCTTTCGTTCGCGGCGTCATTGGTCGCCTCCGAACTCGGACTCGTT